>NZ_AXCA01000199.1:0-12901 GCF_000475415.1 Halomonas sp. PBN3
ACTCCATCCCATTGCTACCGACGCCCTGCTTCGCTCTCGCGTCCCGCTCCGCTTGCAGGTCCGGTGCTGGCCATCCATGGCCAGCCCGTTCGGAGCAGTGCTCCTCACCCCTGGCGTAGGACCTCCCCTGCGGCTTGTCCCCGGCGCTCCTCGCTATTGCGCGTTGCGAAAGCCATAAGGCATCAGCCAATTCGGTAGGAGGCGGGCAGCTCGGCGAGCAGGCCGCGGCCGCCGGCCAGCGTCAGGGCCAGGTCGTGCAGGCCATCCTGCACCGGCAGGGCGGCGCCCCCCTTGATCGCCAGGTCGAGGCGCTGGGCGAAGAGCAGCAGCTTGTGCAGCCGCTTCACCGGCAGGCGACCGAGGGCCTGCTGATAGGCGGGGCGGCGTTTCTCGAAGATGCTGGGTTTCTGGGCCTTGCAGGCGTGGTCGAAGCTCTGCCCCTGGTCGAGATGCTGATGCAGCGAGAGCAGGGTGCGCAGCTCGCGAGTCAGGGCCCACAGCACGATGGGGGGCTCCACGCCTTCGCCGGCGAGGCCGGCCATGATGCGAGCGACCCGCGAGCGTTCGCCCTTGAGGCAGGCATCCACCAGGGTGAAGACGTCGAAGCGGGCGCTGTCCTCCACGCCACCGGCGACCTCGCGCGGCGTGACCCGGGCCCCCTGGGGCAGCAGCAGGGCGAGCTTCTGCAGCTCCTGGTCGGCGGCCAGCAGGTTGCCCTCGGTGCGCTCGCCGAGCAGGCGTGCGGCGTCCAGGTCGAGGTTGAGGCCGTGGCGGCTCGCCCGGTCGCGCAGCCAGAAGCCCAGCCGCGAGAGGTCCACCGGCCACACCGGCACGAACAGGCCGACCTTGTCGAGGGCCTGGAACCAGGCGCTCTTCTGCTGGCGGAAGTCGAGCTTGCCCATCGCCAGCAGCAGCACGTCGTCGCGCTCCCGGATGCCGTCGGCGTAGGCCTTCAGCGCCTTGGCGCCCTCCTGCCCGAGGTTACTACCGGCCAGGCGCAGCTCGATCAGCCGGGCGCTGGCGAACAGCGACAGGCTGGCGGCGGCCTCGTGCAGCCGGCCCCAGGCGAAGTTGCCCTCCACGTGGAGGATCTCGCGCTCCTCGATGCCACGCTCGCGCGCCTTGGCGCGCACGGCATCGCAGGCCTCCATGTGCTGCAGCGGCTCCTCGCCGGCCACGATCACCACCGGGGGCAGCTTCCTGGCCAACGCCTCGGGAAGCTTGTCGGGAAAGACCTTCACCGGCTAGCGTCCCAGCGCGCGCAGGCGGTCGAGGAGGCGGTCGGCGGCCTCATCGAGCAGCTCGTCGCGGCTCTCCTCGCGGCGGGTATCGCGATTGAGCAGGTCGCCATCGTCCACGCTGTCGCGACGGCTCACGGTGAGGCGCTGCTGGTCGAGCAGGTAGGCGCCGTCGTCGCGCTGCACCGAGTAGGGGACGGTGAGGCTCAGCTCCTCGTCCCGCGGCCCCGAGTCGAGCACGCTCAGCCGACGGTTCTCGAACGCCGGTTCGCCGAGGTTCAGCGTCAGCGCGGCGCCCTCGTGGACCCGGGTGCCGGCGGCCTGCAGGCGGCGGCGGAGCCGGCGTGCCAGGTCGCTGTCGGGACCGGCGAGGCGGACCTCGGCCAGCGGAGGGCTGGCATCGTCGAGGCCGCGCAGGCGAAAGCCGCAGCCGGCGAGGGTGAGGCCGGCGGTGCCGGCCAGGGTGAAGCGCAGGAAGTCACGCCGTTGCATCTTGGCTCTCCTTGGCCGGCAGGGCTCAGCCCACCACGATGTTGACCAGCTTGCCGGGCACCACGATCACCTTGCGTACCGTCTTGCCCTCGGTGTGGCGTTGCACGTTCTCGGCCGCGAAGGCCTGGGCCTCGATGGCCGCCTTGTCGGCATCCGCCTCGACCTCGATGCGTGCCCGCAGCTTGCCGTTGACCTGCACCACCAGTTCGATGGTGTCGCGGGCCAGGGCGGACTCGTCCACCGCGGGCCAGCGGGCGTCGATCACCGGCTCGGCGTGGCCCAGCGCCGTCCACAGGGCGTGACAGGCGTGGGGAGTGATGGGGGCGAGCAGCAGCACGCAGGCCTCCACCGCCTCGCGTGCCACCGCCAGCCCCTGGGGCGAGGCATCGTCGAAGCGGCCCAGGGCATTGGTCAGCTCCATCACCGCGGCGATGGCGGTGTTGAAGGTGGTGCGCCGGCCGATGTCGTCGCCGGCCTTCCTGATGGTCTCGTGGGTCTTGCGGCGCAGCTCGCGCTGGGGCTCGGAGAGCGCCTCGCTGTCCAGCGCGGCGGGCTCGCCGGCGGCGAGGTGGTCGCCGACCAGGCGCCACAGGCGCTTGAGGAAGCGGTGGGCGCCCTCGACGCCGGCGTCGGACCACTCCAGGGACTGCTCCGGCGGGGCGGCGAACATCATGAACAGGCGCACGGTATCGGCGCCGAAGCGGTCGATCATCGACTGGGGATCGACGCCGTTGTTCTTGGACTTCGACATCTTCTCGATGCCGCCCATCTCCACCGGCTGGCCATCTTCGATGAGCACGGCGCTCACCGGGCGGCCCTTGTCGTCGCGCCTGACCTTGACGTCGGCGGGGTTGAACCACTGCTTGGCGCCGTTGGGCAGTTCCCGGTAGAAGGTCTCGGCGATCACCATGCCCTGGGTGAGCAGGCGCTGGAAGGGCTCGTCCACCTCGACCAGGCCGAGGTCACGCATCAGCTTGGTGAAGAAGCGCGCGTAGAGCAGGTGCAGGATGGCGTGCTCGATGCCACCGATGTAGAGGTCCACCGGCAGCCAGTGGTTGGCCCGCTCGTCGAGCATCGCCTCGGGGTTGTCGGCGCAGCAGAAGCGCGCGAAGTACCAGGAGGACTCCATGAAGGTGTCGAAGGTGTCGGTCTCGCGCACCCAGCCGTCGCCGAGGTCATAGAACTCCGGCATGCGCTTGAGGGGCGAGCCGGTGGCATCCACGGTGACCTCCATGGGCAGCGCCACCGGCAGCTCCGCATCGGAGAGCGGCACGGTCTGGCCCTCGGGGCCGTACTTGACCGGGATCGGCGCGCCCCAGTAGCGCTGCCGGGCCACGCCCCAGTCGCGCAGGCGGTAGTTGGTCTTGACCTCGCCGCGGCCCTGCTCGGCGAGCCGGGTGGCGATAGCATCGAAGGCCGCCTCGAAGTCGAGGCCGTCGAACTCGCCGGAGTGGATCAGGGTACCGTGCTCTTCGAAGGCGCCGGCGGAGAGGTCCGGGGCCTGGCCGCTGGCGTCGGCGATCACCGGCTCGATGGGCAGGCCGTACTTGGTGGCGAACTCCCAGTCGCGCTGGTCGTGGGCCGGCACTGCCATGACGGCGCCGGTGCCGAACTCCATCAGCACGAAGTTGGCGACAAAGACCGGCACCTCACGCCCGGTGAGCGGGTGCACCGCGACATGGCCGGTGGGCATGCCCTTCTTCTCGCGGGTGGCGAGCTCAGCCTCCGAGGTGCCGCCCTGGGCGCACTCCTCGCGGAAGGCGGCCAGCTCGGCGTTGCCTTCGGCGGCCTGCCGGGCCAGCGGGTGGTCGGCGGCCACCGCCACGTAGGTGACCCCCATCAGGGTATCGGGGCGGGTGGTGTAGACCGAGAGCGGCTCGGCGGCGCCGCCGTCGGCGTCTTTGATGTCGAAGGTCAGCTCCACGCCACGCGACTTGCCGATCCAGTTGCGCTGCATGGTCTTGACCTGCTCGGGCCACTCGATGCGCTCGAGGTCGGCGAGCAGCTCCTCGGCGTAATCGGTGATGCGCAGGAACCACAGCGGGATCTCCTTGCGCTCCACCAGGGCGCCTGAGCGCCAGCCGCGGCCGTCGATCACCTGCTCGTTGGCGAGCACCGTCTGGTCCACCGGGTCCCAGTTGACCGTGGACATCTTCTTGTAGACCAGCCCCTTCTCCACCAGCCTGGCGAAGAACCACTGCTCCCAGCGGTAGTAGTCGACGTCACAGGTGGCGAATTCGCGGCTCCAGTCATAGGCGAAGCCCAGCGCCTTGAGCTGGTTGCGCATGTAGTCGATGTTGGCGTAGGTCCACTCGGCGGGCGGCACCTGGTTCTGGATGGCGGCGTTCTCGGCGGGCATGCCGAAGGCGTCCCAGCCCATGGGCTGCAACACGTTGCGGCCCTGCATGCGCTGGTAACGGGAGACCACGTCGCCGATGGTGTAGTTGCGCACGTGCCCCATGTGCAGCTTGCCGCTGGGGTAGGGGAACATCGACAGGCAGTAGAACTTCTCGCGGCTGGCGTCCTCCACCGCCTTGAAGCACTGGTTCTTCTCCCAGAACTGCTGGGCGTCGCGTTCGATCTCTTGGGGCTTGTACTGTGCGTCCATCGCTTTCAACGGGTACCTTGGGGGTCGAGGCGTCGCGGCCGGGCGCGCGCCGGAATGGCTTGTCCGGCATCAAGCGGCCTGCGCATGCGGGCGACAAGGCGTTGAACTGCCGGCAGGAAGTCGTCTAAATGGTAGGCAGAGGATACCCCAGCACGGCGGCACCCGGCTACGCCCGGCCCCGCCGCCCATCGAACGGACCAGGAGGCAGCATGAGCGAGTCGCACAAGGAACACGAGGAGCACCGGCTGCGCGAGGGCTATGAGCGCGTGCTCGACAGGCTTCGCGAGGGGGCCAATGAGCTCACCTGGGACAACCTGCAGAAGGAGCTGGACGACGCCGTGGAGTTCGAGTCCGAGCTGGAGGAGTTCACCAGGGACGAGCTTGCCCTGCTGCGCGCCTGGGTGGAGCGTGACCTCAAGGACATGCGGCGCTACCTCAGCGCCGGCGGCGAGGGAGTGGCGGCCTGGCTGGGCATCGACCTCTCGGCGCTGTCGCGCAAGGTCAGCGAGTCGCTGCTCTCCATCGCCGACCGCAGCGTGGTGGAGCGGGAGCGCTTCGAGGAGGATCTCGAGGCGGCACGCGCCGACTACTGCGAGGGCGAGATGGCGGTGCCCGGCCGACTGGCCTGCGTACACTGCGATGCCGAGGTGGAACTGCCCGAGATGACCCGCATCGAACCCTGTCACCAGTGCGGACATCGCTACTTCCGGCGGGTGTCCCGCTAACGCCGCGGTGGTCCCAAGGGATGGGCTGTCAGCGTCGGCAGCCCATCCGCATGCAAAAGTCGCTATGTACCTGTCGCAGGGCGGTCTCGGTGAGGCGGCCGAAGTGCTTGGCGACAAGGGATTCGTTCAGCGTGTAGACCTTGCCAGTGCGGACCCAGCTCGGTTTGGGCAGTTGACCTTGCTGCATGTGTGACGGGTCGAGAGCGACGGCTTGGGTATGCTGCTGGCGGGAAGTGATGGCAAGGCATAGGAAGTCGCCTCTCTCGTCCGGCGCGCCCAACAGCACCACGGGCCGTCGTTTATGACTGGTAAGGTCTGTGTAGGGAAACGGGATCAGGACGATATCGCCCGGCTCAAGCGTCATTCCATACCTCGTCTTCGGTGTTGTCCCAGTCGTTCGCGAGGCTGGCCTGCTGAGCCGCCATGAAGTTCTTCTGCTGCTCATTCTCCAGACGCTCGCGCAGGAAGTGCGCGAAGTCGAGGACCTCCTGCTGGCGGTCTTGAGGAAGGAGGCGTAGCTCTTCGATGATCTTCTCGGCAGTATCCATTTGGCATCTCTCCCCAGGCGTCGTAGACACTTTTTGAGTATATCACCTGGTGCGCGGGCGACTTTCCTAGAGCCACGCATCCAGCAGCACGATGCCGCCCACTACCAGCGCGGAGAGGGCGGCGGCGTAGCCCAGGTTGTGGCGCATCATGCGTCCGCCGCCGATGCCGTAGCGCCCCTGCAGCGAGAGGTTGATGCCGGAGAGCGGCCCCACGCTGGTGCCCACCGCCCAGGCGGCCAGGGCGACGAAGGCGAACAGGGTGTGGCGGTCGCCGGCGAGCTCCAGCATCGAGGCGAGCACCGAGACCCCGATGATGGGATGCAGCCCGGCGATGGCGCTGGCGACGATGGCCAGGAAGCTCAGCGCCGCCTGGGGGGCGCCGAAATGTGCGAACAGCCGCCACTGCCCGCCGGTGGCGGCGTCGATGAAGGTGGAGAGCCCCAGGGTCAGCAGGCCGGCGCACAGGAACAGCGAGATCTCGCCGCGCATCGCCGGCAGCCGTTCCAGGGCGTGGGCGCGCACCCGTCGCAGGGTCCAGCGCGGGCCGTAGCGCAGGTTGCTGGCCAGCGCCACGCCGGGCATCAGGAAGGTGATGATGCCGACGATGGAGAGTCCCGGTGTCAGGCCGTAGTGGAACCCTAGTACCAGCGCGGCCATCCCCACCGGCATCAGCAGGCTTCTCGGCGACAGCGAGTAGCCGGGCACGGCGTCGAGGTCGAAGCGTCGAGACAGGTCCAGCAGCGAGAGCGTTCCCGCCGCGAGGCCCAGCGGCAGGCCGAGGAGCAGGATGCGGGTGTAGTCCATCCCCGGCGCCAGGGTCATCACCACCCCCATGGAGGCGAAGAAGGGCGACCACAGCGCGGCACTGGAGAGGCCGCGGTTGAGCGCCAGCAGCTGGGGCAGCGAGAGCTCGCCGTGGCGGCGCAGGCGGTCGCCCACCATGAACACCGTGGAGAGGTTGAGGATGGCGCCCAGCAGATGAACGCCGAGCCAGGTGCCGGCGGTGCCGCGCCGGCCGGTGACCGCGCTGCCCGGCGGCGGGGCGTGGCCGCGGTGAGTGCCGATCAGGCCGATGAAGCTCACCCCCACCAGCATGGCCACCACGTAGCTGTTGTTGTCCAGCAGGTGGGTCCAGGCGATCTCAGCGTCGAAGGCCAGGGCGGCGACGAGCAGCAGCCCGAGCCCCAGCCCCGCCAGGACCGTCGCCTGGCGGCGGTTGCCGCGGCGCAGGTCCGGCCACAGTAGCAGGGTGGCCAGCCAGAAGGCCAGGCTCACCGCGGGTAGCGCCACCGGCAGCCCGGCCAGGCGCAGCACCTGAAGCCCCAGGCCGGCTAGGATCAGGGTGCCGGCGAGGGCGTGGCGCAGAGGTGTCGGCGAAGCGTCCGAGGCGGGCAAGGGGTAGTCTCCTGATGGGGAAATAAGCAGTCTAACCAACTTCTCCCGGGGACGTCTTCGCCGCCGGCTCGCGCGCCGCCTCCAGCGCCTCGAGCATCGCCCGTGCCGCGTTGGAGAGGGTGCGGCTGCGGTGTACCAGGTAGCCGAGCGGGCGGTGGATCGACGGGTGGTCGATGGCCAGCTCATGCAGCTCGCCTGCCACCAGGCGCTCCGGCAGCAGGCTCCAGCCCAGGCCGATGGCGGTCATCATCTTCAGCGTCTCCAGGTAGTTGGTGGAGAGCGCCACCGGCAGTCGCAGCCCCGCCGCGGCGAAGCGTGACTCGATCAGCCCGCGGGTGAAGGTCAGCGGCCCCGGCAGCACGGCATCGAAGGCGCACAGCTCGGCGAGCGCCAGCGGGCCGCGCCGGGCCAAGGGGTGGTCGGGGGCGCAGACGAAACAGAGGCGGTCGATCCACACCGGTACCGCCAGCAGCTGCGGGTCGGGGTGGGGCGCCAGGGTCACCACCGCCATCTCCAGCGCGCCGTCCAGCACCCCCTGGTAGGCCTCCTCGGAGTCGAGGAAGTGCAGGTCCAGGCGCACCTCGGGGTGCTCCCGGGTATAGCGGCGCAGCAGCGGGGGCAGGCGGTGCAGGCCGATATGGTGGCTGGTGGCCAGCGTCAGGCTGCCCGCCACGCTGCCCTCGAGGTTGCTCAGCGCGCGGCGGCTGTCGTCCACCATCACCAGGATCTGGCGCGCCCGGGGCAGCAGTACGCGCCCGGCCTCGGTCAGCCCGACCCGCCGGCCGATGCGGTCGAACAGCCGGGCATCGATCTGGTTCTCCAGGGCAGCGATGCGCTTGCTCACCGCCGGCTGGGTAAGGTGTAGCTGCTCCGCCGCCCGGGAGAAGCTGCCGCTCTCCGCCACCGCCAGGAAGGCCTGCAGGCTCTGGGTATCCATGGTGCCTCCCTTTTGGATTCTTATATGGAATGCAATCCATAAATAACATGAATTGATTTTATGGGCGAGGGGCGGGAAACTTGTGCCAAGCGGCCAAGCGGCCAAGCGGCCAAGCGGCCAAGCGGCCAAGCGGCCAAGCGGCCAAGCGGCCAAGCGGCCAGGGCATGAGTGACAAGTAAAAAGTGGCAAGTGGTGATGTGCCACTTGCTACTTTCGACTTTCTACTTGACCCCATGCAAGCCACCTTTCGTGGCCTCCGCTTGCTAGGCCCATCCAGCATGATGACAAACCGGACACGCACAGGGCCCAGGGCCCGGGAGAATGCAATGGCAGGCCAGACACTCTACGACAAGCTGTGGTCGCAGCACCTCGTCAAGGAGCGCGACGACGGCACCGCGCTGATCTACATCGATCGCCAGCTGCTTCACGAGGTGACCTCGCCCCAGGCCTTCGAGGGCCTGCGCCTGGCGGGTCGCAAGCCGTGGCGCCTGGACGCCAACCTGGCGACCCCGGACCACAACGTGCCCACCACCGTGAAGGAGCGCGCCGAGGGCAATGCCGGGATCAAGGACCCGGTGTCGCTGATCCAGGTGCAGACCCTCGACGACAACTGCGTCGAGTTCGGCATCGAGGAGTTCAGGATCAACGACCCGCGCCAGGGCATCGTCCACGTGGTGGGCCCGGAGCAGGGCGCGACCCTGCCGGGCATGACCGTGGTCTGTGGCGACTCGCATACCGCCACCCACGGCGCCTTCGCGGCCCTGGCCCACGGCATCGGTACCTCCGAGGTGGAGCACGTGCTTGCCACCCAGTGCCTGCTGGCCCAGAAGATGAAGAACATGCAGGTGCGCGTCGAGGGCGAGCTCGGTACCGGCGTCACCGCCAAGGACGTGGTGCTGGCCATCATCGGCCGCATCGGCACCGCCGGCGGCACCGGCTACGCCATCGAGTTCGCCGGCAGCGCCATCCAGGGCCTCTCCATGGAGGGCCGCATGACGGTGTGCAACATGGCCATCGAGGCCGGCGCCCGGGTCGGCCTGATCGCCGTGGATGACACCACCATCGACTACCTGCGCGACCGCCACTACGCCCCCACGGGCGAGCAGTGGGACGCCGCGGTGGCCGACTGGCGCAACCTGGTCTCCGACGCCGACGCCGCTTTCGACAAGGTGGTGACCCTGGATGCCGCCGAGATCGAGCCCCAGGTCAGCTGGGGCACCAGCCCCGAGATGGTCACCGGCGTCTCCGGCGAGGTGCCCGACCCCGCCGAGCAGGATGACGACACCGTGCGCAACGGCTATGCCCGTGCCCTTCAGTACATGGGGCTGGCGCCTAAGCAGAAGATCACCGATATCCACCTCGACAAGGTCTTTATCGGCTCCTGCACCAACTCGCGCATCGAGGACCTGCGCGAGGCGGCCAAGGTGGCCCGCGGCAAGAAGGTGGCCGACTCCATCAAGCTGGCCATGGTGGTGCCGGGCTCGGGCCTGGTGAAGCGCCAGGCCGAGGCCGAGGGTCTCGACAAGGTGTTCATCGAGGCGGGCTTCGAGTGGCGCGAGCCGGGCTGCTCCATGTGCCTGGCCATGAACGCCGACAAGCTGGGCGCCGGCGAGCACTGTGCCTCCACCTCCAACCGTAACTTCGAGGGTCGCCAGGGCTACGGCGGTCGCACCCACCTGGTGAGCCCGGCGATGGCCGCCGCCGCCGCCATCGCCGGCCACTTCGTGGATGTCCGCCAGCTGGCTGCCAACGACGACGCCCAGGCGCAGGAGGCCTGACCATGAAGAAGTTCGAACGCATCGACGGCCTCGTCGCCCCCCTCGACCGGGCCAACGTCGACACCGACCTGATCATCCCCAAGCAGTTCCTGAAGTCGATCAAGCGCACCGGCTTCGGCGTCAACCTGTTCGACGAGCTGCGTTACCTGGACGAGGGCTATCCGGGCCAGGACTGCTCCAAGCGGCCGCTGAACCCCGACTTCGTGCTCAACCAGCCCCGCTACCAGGGCGCCAGCGTGTTGCTGGCGCGGCGCAACTTCGGCTGCGGCAGCTCACGGGAGCACGCCCCCTGGGCGCTGGAGGACTTCGGCTTCCGGGTGGTGATCGCCCCCAGCTTCGCCGACATCTTCTACAACAACGCCTTCAAGAATGGCCTGCTGCTGGTGACCCTGCCCGAGGAGACGGTGGAGCGACTGTTTCAGGAAGTCGCGGCCAACGAGGGCTACGCCCTGGACGTGGACCTCGAGAATCAGCGCATCACCACGCCCTCCGGCGAGGTCATCGAGTTTGAGGTGGACCCCTTCCGCAAGCACTGTCTGCTCGAGGGACTCGACGACATCGGCATCACCCTGCAGGACGAGGACGCCATCCGCGCCTTCGAGGCCAAGCATCGCGCCGCGCGGCCCTGGCTGTTTCGCGATAGCGCTTAACAAGGACGAAACATGACGCAGAAGATACTGGTACTGCCGGGTGACGGCATCGGTCCCGAGATCACCGCCCAGGCCAGCCGCATCCTGGCGGCCTGCCAGGCCCGCGGCCTCGACGTCGAGGTCGAGGAGGGGCTGCTGGGCGGCGCCGCCTACGACGTGCATGGCGAACCGCTGCCCGCCGAGACCCTGGAGAAGGCCAAGGCCGCCCGCGGCATCCTGCTGGGCGCGGTGGGGGGGGCCAAGTGGGACAGGATCGAGGACCTCGCCAAGCGCCCCGAGAAGGGGCTGCTCGGCGTGCGCAAGCAGCTCGGCCTGTTCGGCAACCTGCGCCCGGCGATCACCTATCCGCAGCTGGCCGAGGCCTCGAGCCTCAAGCGCGAGCTGGTTGCCGGCCTCGACATCATGATCGTGCGCGAGCTCACCGGCGGCATCTACTTCGGCCAGCCCCGCGGCATCGAGGAGCGTGACGGCGAGCGCGTCGGCTTCAACACCTACGTCTACTCCGAGAGCGAGATCGAGCGCATCGGTCGTGTGGCCTTCGAGATGGCCCAGAAGCGTGGCAAGAAGCTCTGCTCCGTGGACAAGGCCAACGTGCTCGAGGTCACCATACTGTGGCGCGAGGTGATGGAGCGCCTGGCGCCGGAGTACCCGGACGTCGAGCTCTCCCATATGTACGTCGATAACGCCGCCATGCAGCTGGTGCGCGCGCCCAAGCAGTTCGACGTGGTGGTCACCGGCAACATGTTCGGCGACATCCTCTCCGACGCCGCGGCCATGCTCACCGGCTCCATCGGCATGCTGCCCTCCGCCTCGCTCAACGAGAGCGGCCAGGGCATGTACGAGCCCTGCCACGGCAGCGCCCCGGACATCGCCGGCCAGAACGTCGCCAACCCGCTCGCCACCATCCTCTCGGTGGCGATGATGCTGCGCTACTCCCTCGATGCCCCGGCCCTGGCCCGGCAGATCGAGGAGGCGGTCGGCAAGGTGCTGGATGACGGCCTGAGAACCGCCGATATTGCCTCCGAGGGGACGCGCACCGTCTCCACCCGCGAGATGGGTGACGCCGTGCTGGCCGCCTTCGAGGCGCTCTGAGGGCCTTCGGCCAGCCGTAAGCGACAAGGAGCAAGCTTCAAGGGAGTCCTTGGCTTGCTCCTTTGTCGTTGGAGGTCATGATGCTTTGCGGCTTGCGGCTTGCGGCTTGCGGCTTGCGGCTTGCGGCTTGCGGCTCGGCGCTTGCCGCGGCTTTCTGTATAATGCTTGCCACACTCGATTTCTGGAGGACTTCACATGTTGAAAGTCGGTTTCGTCGGTTGGCGCGGCATGGTCGGTTCGGTGCTGATGCAGCGCATGGTGGAAGAGGATGACTTCAAGGGCATCGAGCCGGTCTTCTTCACCACCTCCCAGGTCGGCCAGGCCGGTCCCGACGTGGGTGTGGACGTGCCTCCGCTCAAGGATGCCTTCGACCTGGAGGCCCTCAAGGCGCTGGACGTCATCGTCACCTGCCAGGGGGGCGACTACACCAAGAAGGTCTATGGCGACCTGCGCCAGGCCGGCTGGAAGGGCTACTGGATCGACGCCGCCAGCACCCTGCGCATGGAGGATGACGCCACCATCATCCTGGACCCGGTCAACCGCCACGTCATCGATGCCCAGCTGGCCCGCGGGGCGAAGACCTTCGTCGGCGGCAACTGCACCGTCAGCCTGATGCTGATGGGCCTAGGTGGCCTGTTCGAGGCGGACCTGATCGAGTGGATGACCTCCATGACCTACCAGGCCGCCTCCGGCTCCGGCGCCAAGCACATGCGCGAGCTGCTCAACCAGATGGGCGGCCTGCGCGACAGCGTGGCCGACGAGCTGGCCGACCCCGCCAGCGCCATCCTCGATATCGACCGCAAGGTCACCGCGGCGATGCGTTCGGGCGAGTTTCCCACCGACAACTTCGGTGCCCCCCTGGCCGGCAGCCTGCTGCCGTGGATCGACACCAAGCTCGACAACGGCCAGAGCCGCGAGGAGTGGAAGGGCAGCGTGGAGACCAACAAGATCCTCGGCCTCCAGGACAACCCGATCCCCATCGATGGCCTCTGCGTGCGCATCGGCGCCATGCGCTCCCACAGCCAGGCCTTCACCATCAAGCTCAAGAAGGACGTCCCCATCGACGAGATCGAGGATCGTCTGGCCAAGCACAACGACTGGGTCAAGGTGATCCCCAACGAGAAGGAGGCCACCATCGCCGACCTCACCCCGGCGGCGGTGACCGGTACCCTCAGCGTGCCGGTGGGTCGCCTGCGCAAGCTGGCCATGGGCGGCGAGTACCTCTCCGCCTTCAGCGTCGGCGACCAGCTGCTGTGGGGGGCCGCCGAGCCGCTCAAGCGCATGATCGCGATCCTCAAGCAGCAGTAATCGGCGGAACCGCCGGACCGTTGCGGCGGGGTGCCTCCTTGGGGAGGCGCCCCGCCTTGCGTTGGGACCTCCGTCGTCGATTCGCTTGTTCTGGATCAATGGCTTACGTTGAATAAATAAGGTAATCCCC
>NZ_AXCA01000200.1:0-690 GCF_000475415.1 Halomonas sp. PBN3
TCAGCGCATACGGCTCTCCATTCAAGCGTGACTCAAAGCCATGGCAACATCTCGGTAGCGCGAAGTGACGGTGTTGCGTACCTCTTCCCGTGGCAGATAGGGATTTGACTCAGGAAGCCGCCATCGGAAGGTCATCTTTCGACTGGTCACCAGACGTCTTAGGCTCGTTACGCAGAAAACACCTCTGCCATTTGGGCCAAAGAATTTCCATGTCTTGGCTTGTTTCTCTGTTGGTCTCAGGAAGTGTTTTCGCATCATAGACTTTATCGATGCGCGATACTTCCTTGAAATCCAGTGGCTAAATCGCCAGAAAACAATGCCATCTATCTTCCTGTAAGTGATCGCGGTGAAGTCGGTATGCTGGTAGAAATTCGCCCATCCCGCCAGTCGGCGATTCAGGCGGTCCACCATGTCAATCCTATTCGCGCTATGATTGCTAGACAGTTCTTTCGCCAGAGATGCAGCGAAATTCTTTGCCTTTTCGCGGGGGATGGACGTGACCGGGCGCATTGTGCCATTGGGTCCGCGTTTACGGACTACTCTATGACCCAGGAAAATGAACCCATCATTCACATGTGTAATATGGGTTTTATCCATATTCAGAGTTAATGAGAGGTCGTCCTCAAGGAACATTCGGCACTCCTCGCGGATGGCCTCAGCATGCGCCTTGTTTCCTTTAACAACCAAGAC
>NZ_AXCA01000201.1:0-1188 GCF_000475415.1 Halomonas sp. PBN3
GTACAAGTATGGCTCACTTCTGCTGTGGGCGACGAATAGCCACGTCGTTGCCAACAGAGGTATGGACAGTGCGCAGCTAATCCATACCGGGTGCACCAACTTGCAGCATGCAAGGGTAAAGATTGCGATCGGCAACCTCCTCCATACACTTGAGTCCAGCATGTAAACGAGGGAAGGCTTGTATGGGATGGTAAGGGAGTGCGACCCCGATGCCCGACAAGCTGGCGGAGCCTCCGTAGTAGTCCGAGGTGGGGAAAGCCCATCACATGGCGAAGGGAGGCAGTTCAAGTGGCTTGTTCCACTAATTACCTGACCGAGAGAGGTGAAGACCTTTGATAATCAGGGAAATGCAGAGCAAGCTAGCAACATGGTCAACAGAAGATCCGAATCGTAGGTTTGATCGACTGTTGAGGCTGATTGCAGGGCGCGACTGGCTCCTGAGTGCTGCGTGGAAAACACTGGCATCAAAGGGGGCCAAGACTGCCGGAATCGACGGTGTGACTCGACGAGTAATGGAGCAGAATCTTACCCACTACGTGGATGATATTCGCTCAGAGCTGCTGGCTGGAACCTATCAGCCTCAGCCTGCTCGTCGTATCTATATTCCGAAGGCCAACGGCAAGAAGCGCCCACTGGGGATACCAACACTGCGAGATAGGATTGTACAACGTGCGATGCTGATGGCCATGGAGCCCATATGGGAAAGCGACTTTCATCGCTTATCCTACGGCTTCCGTCCCGAAAGAAGCGTGCACCATGCTATCCGAACCGTGAAATTGCAGCTTACGGATAGTGGAGAAACGAAGGGCCGCTGGGTCATAGAAGGCGACTTGGCAAGCTACTTTGATACTGTCCACCACCGAAAGCTGATGCGGTGCGTTCGCAGGCGGATTTGTGACAATCGTTTCCTAGACCTCCTATGGAAATTTATCAAAGCGGGCCATGTCGACAAAGGGCTGTTTCATGCTGCTCACGACGGCGTTCCGCAAGGTGGTGTGCTTTCACCATTACTGTCGAATATCATGCTGAATGAATTCGATCAATGGCTTGAGAAACGCTATCTTGGCAAGAAGGCCCGCAAAGATCGTTGGTACTGGAACTCTAGCATCCAACGGGAATTTCCAATCGCTATGCGAGAAAGACGACGTTGGCGACCAGCGGTAGCTTACTGCCGCTACGCTGATGATT
>NZ_AXCA01000202.1:0-361 GCF_000475415.1 Halomonas sp. PBN3
ATCGCCCGGCGAGGTGCGCTTTCGACCGCTGGAGCTGCCGAGCCACATGACGCCCTTCTTCCTGGTCGGCGACGATGCGCTGTCGCTTCGCTGGCTGGAGGCCCGCGGGGATACCCTGCGCGAGCTCAACGCGGTGGGGCTGATCGTCGAGGTGGCCACACCCGAGGGGCTTGAGCGCCTGCGCGAGGCGGTGCCGGGGCTCGAGCTGCGCCCCACGCCGGGGGACGACCTGGCCGGTCGGCTGGGCCTGGCCCACTACCCGGTGCTGGTGACGGCTCAGGGGCTGGAGCAGTAGGAGCGCACGATGAACCAGACACACCCCCTGGAGGCGCTGCTGCGTCCGGCGGTAGAGCTCAACACC
>NZ_AXCA01000203.1:0-361 GCF_000475415.1 Halomonas sp. PBN3
ATCGCCCGGCGAGGTGCGCTTCCGCCCGCTCGAGCTCCCGGGCCGCATGACGCCCTTCTTCCTGGTCGGGGACGACCCGCTGTCGCTGCGCTGGTTGAAGGCCCGAGGGGACGTGTTGCGCGAGCTTAACGCCGTGGGGCTGGTCGTCGAGGTGGCCACACCCGAGGGGCTTGAGCGCCTGCGCGAGGCGGTGCCGGGGCTCGAGCTGCGCCCCACACCGGGGGACGACCTGGCCGGTCGGCTGGGCCTTGCCCACTACCCGGTGCTGGTGACGGCTCAGGGGCTGGAGCAGTAGGAGCGAGCGATGAGCCAGTCACACCCTCTGGAGGCGCTGCTGCGCCCGGCGGTAGAGCTCAACACC
>NZ_AXCA01000204.1:0-1463 GCF_000475415.1 Halomonas sp. PBN3
TTGCCCATGCGCTTGCCGTTCACCGCCGGCAGGCCGTCATCGATGCCGTGCTTGTAGATATGGCCGGCCACCGAGACCAGGTCGGCGAACATGGAGTTGCCCACCGCCTGGGCCACCTCGAAATCAGACATGGCATCCAGGCCCACGTAGACGATGCCGCGCTTACGGATGATCTGCTGCCAATCGATGATCGGCCGGGGGTCTTCGATGTCGTCGTAGTCCGGCGAGAGCAGCTCGGCGATGCGCCCGGTGGTCAGCTTCTCCAGCAGCGGCAGCAGGCTCGCCACGATCTTGTCGAAGTAGGTCTTGTCGTAGCGCACGGCGCTGCGCAGCCCCTCGAGTACGGCGTCCACCACCTTGACCTGCTGCAGGTACTGCTCGATGGCCACCACCCGCTTGTCGCGGCCCTGAAACTGGCGGGGGATGTTCTTGTCGTTGAGCTTGCCCTCGATGGTGGTGATGCGCTCCCAGGCGTGCTGGTCGTGGCGGGTCAGGGTCTGCTGGGCGTACTCGATCATCAGGCCGTCGATGTTCACCACGTCCGAGAGGATCTGCTCGTAGGTGGGGCGCTGCCCCAGGGCATGACGGGCCCGGGCCACGATGTTGACGAAGCGCCAGGCGAACTCGCGGAAGGCGGCGCTGTTGCCCTCCCCGGAGAGCTGACCGGCGAGCCGGGTGGCCACCTCGGAGATGCGCCCGAAGCGGCCCACGGCGTTGTAGCGGGCCGAGATATCCGGCCATCCCAGGTGGAAGACGTAGAATGAATCACCGCGGCCCGCCCGCTGCGCCTCGGCATACATGCGGATCATCAGGTCGGCGTCGCCCTTGGGGTCGAAGGCGATCACCACGTCGCCGCGATGGATGTCCTGAGTGATCAGGATCTCGGCGAGCCGGGTCTTGCCGACCCGGGTGGTACCCTCCACCAGGGTATGGCCGACCCGCTCCCCCAGGGGCAAGTAGACATCGCGCTCCTTCCACTCCACGGCGTGCAGTGCTGCCATGCCGCCCACCGGCGGCAGCGGGCGCACAGGATTCCAGGGCACATCCGCGGCGAGCAGCTTCACCAGCGGCCGACCGGCCCCATAGCGCTCCAACCGGTTCTCCAGCTCCCGGGCGACGCGGTAGGCGGGCCCCGGGCGCAGATAGCGCTGCACGTGGGGCTGCTGGCTCTCATGCAGCCGCTGGGTGTGGCGCGCCTCCCACTTGAAGCCCTTGCCCATCCACAGCAGCCGCTGGCTGACCGGGATCTGCCGGCTGCGCAGCGCGAAGCGCGGCAGGCGCTTCATATTGCGGCGGTAGCGCAGCACCACCCAGGCCTGTCGGGCACGCCACAGCCCGAAAGCGGCGAAACCCGCCGCCATGCCGTAGCCCACGCTGGGCGATAGAGCCAGGGACCAGGGCGCCATGATGCAGAGCACCGCACAGGCCAGGCAGACCAGGGCGGTGTTGAGCTCTACCGCCGG
>NZ_AXCA01000205.1:0-30668 GCF_000475415.1 Halomonas sp. PBN3
AGCGGCAAGCGGCAAGCGGCAGAATCATCTCACCGAGACACTGAGCTACAAGGGGTTTCCTTGTAGCTTGTGGCTTGAAGCTAGAGTCCTGCCCAACTCCTGCGCCAGGCACTCGGCCAGGCGCTCCCCGACACGCGCCACGCCAGGACAGTCGTCGACCAGGTCGGCGAGGCGCGTCATCGTCATGCCGGCGTAGCCGCAGGGGTTGATGCGCTGGAAGGGGGAGAGGTCGCCGTCGACGTTGAGCGCCACGCCGTGGAAGCTGCCGCCGCGGCGGATCCTAAGCCCCAGCGAGGCGATCTTGGCCTCTCCCCCACCGGCCAGTGCCACATAGACCCCCGGCGCATCGGGGCGTGCCCGCGCCGTCACCCCCTGCTCGGCGAGCAGGGCGATCACCGCATTCTCCAGCGCACTGACCAGCTGGCGCACGCCGAGACCGGCGCGGCGAACGTCGATCAGCGGGTAAAGCACCACCTGCCCGGGGCCGTGGTAGGTCACCTGGCCGCCGCGGTCGGTCTGCACCACCGGGATATCGCCGGGCATCAGCAGGTGCTCTGGCTTGCCGGCCTGCCCCTGGGTGAAGACCGGGTCGTGCTCGACCAGCCAGAACTGGTCGGGGGTATCAGGGTCACGGTGGTCGGTAAGCTCGCGCATCGCCTGCCAGACGGGCTCGTAGGGGCGTCGCCCGAGGCGATGCAGCTCGATGGCAGGCTGCTCGGCGCCATGCCGGGGAGAGGCTGGGCCCATCACACCACCATATGCACGCGGCCGGTGGCCTTGAGCTCGACGAACAGCGCCTGAAGCTGCGCCTCGCCGGTGGCATGGATGGAGAGGCGCACCGACTGGAAGCGGCCGTTGCGGCTGTCCACTACCTGCATGCGCGAGGCGTCGAACTCGGGGTCGTGGCGGCTGACGATCTGGCACACCACCGCGGCGAAGTCCTCGGCGGCGTCCCCCACCACCTTGAGTGGGTAGCGGCAGGGGAAGGTGATCCTGGGCGGCTTGCCCGAGGCCGGGCGACTGGGGCGACGCAGGTCGCGAAGCGACTTGTCGTTCATGCGGATTCCGGGTCGTCGTGAGTAGGCAACCTATTTTACTCGACCCCCGGACGGGTGACCAATGCGACTAGACGAACCAACAGGGCTTTCGCAGATGGGAGAGCACCGCTCAAGGCTTTTCCGGCGACAGGCCCCGGGGCGCCGGACCGTCGATGGGGCGCTGTGAACCCATCCCTGGGCGCTAGCGATGCCCTGCTTCGCTCTCGCGTCCTGCTCCGCTTGCAGGGCCGGTGCTGGCCATCCATGGCCAGCCCGTTCGGAGCAGTGCTCCTCACCCCTGGCATAGGCCCCCTCTTCGACCTGTCCCCGGCGCCTTTCGCTATCGCCGGATTCCTAACTGAGATAGCCCTAGCCGAACCAGTCACCGATCAGGTTGCTGAAGAAACGCTGCACCTGGTCGATCAGCTTCTTGAAGAAGCCGCCCTCCTCGATCGCCTCCAGGGCGACCAGAGGCTGCTCGCCGACGACCTCCTCGCCCAGGCGCACCTCCAGGGTGCCGACCCGCTGCCCCTGGCTGACGGGCGCCTCGATGTCCTGCTGGACCTCCAGGGCGGCGGTGAGCTCTTCGTTGCGGGAGCGCGGCACCGTCATCACCACGTCGCGGTCGACGCCGACGCGCAGCTGGTTGCTCTGCCCGCCCCAGATCCGGGGGGTATCCAGCACCGAGCCGCGGTCGTAGAGCTTGAGGGTCTCGAAGTAGCGGAAGCCGTAGCTGAGCAACTTCTGGGTCTCCTGGGCGCGGGCCTCCTCGGAGCTTGTGCCCATCACCACCGAGATCAGGCGCATATCGTCGCGCTTGGCCGAGGCCACCAGGCAGTAGCCCGCCGCCTCGGTGTGGCCGGTCTTGAGGCCATCCACGCTGGGGTCGCGCCACAGCAGGCGATTGCGGTTGGGCTGGCGGATATCGGCGTAGGTGAAGTACTTCTCGGCGTAGATCTTATAGTGCTCGGGGTAGTCCTGGATGATATGCCGCGAGAGCAGCGCCAGGTCACGCGCCGAGGAGTAGTGATCCTCGGCCGGCAGCCCGGTGGCGTTGCGGAAGCTGGTATTGGTCAGCCCCAGGCGGTCGGCATGCTGGTTCATCAGGTCGGCGAAGGGCGCCTCGCCGCCGGCCAGGTGCTCGGCCACGGCGACGCTGGCGTCGTTGCCCGACTGGATGATGATGCCGTAGAGCAGGTCACGGATGGAGACGCGCTCCCCCACCTCGATGAACATCTTGGAGCCGCCGGTGCGCCAGGCGTTCTCGCTCACCGGGACGGTGTCATCCATGGCGATGTTGCCGCGATCGAGCTCGCGCTCCACCAGGTAGGCGGTCATCAGCTTGGTCAGGCTCGCCGGCGGCAGCCGCTCGTCGGCGTTATGCTCGGCCAGCACCCGTCCGCTGTCGGCATCCATCAGGATCCACGAGCTCGCCGCCAGCTGCGGCGGCGAGGGGATCAGGACCTGCGGCTGGGGCGCCGGGTCCGGGGTCGGGCCCTCCTGGGCCAGGGCGGGAAGCGTCAGCAGCAGCGCCAGGCAGGCCAGCAGCACCGGCAGCAGGCGGCGACAGAACGGGAAACACAGTGCTTTCATGGGGCGACTCTCGACAGGACGTTCTGGAAACGGAGAAGAAGGAACGAGGCCGGTCACTCGGCCTCCTTGACGATGAAGCTCTCGCGGAAGCCGGCACGGCGCAGGGCCTCCTGCACCGGGGCGACAGCGTCCCCCGACGCCAGGGGGCCCACCTGGACCCGGTGGGTACCGGCCGCCTGGGTGATACGCACCGGCCGGTCCAGCTCGCGCTGCAGGCGCGCGCGCAGGGCGTGGGCGCTGTCGGCGGAGCCCAGCGCCGCCACCTGCAGGTAGCGCGGGGCCGGCTGCGGGGCAGAGGGCGCGACTTCCGCGCGGGAGGGTGTCGCGGGCTGCGCGACGACCGGTGCGGCAGCCGATGGCGACGGGCGGGACGCAGCGCCGCCCTGCCGGGTGCCGTTCTCGGCCAGCCAGCGATCGACGTCGATCGCCTCGACCCGCACCCGGCCGGTGCCGGCGTCGAGGATATCCAGGCGGGCCGCGGCGGCATAGGAGAGGTCGATCTCGCGCTCGCTGTGGAAGGGACCACGATCGTTGACCCGCACGATCACCGAGCGACCGTTGTCGAGGCTGGTGACCCGGGCGAAGGTCGGCAGCGGCAGCGAGCGGTGGGCCGCCGACATCTTGTACATGTCGTAGATCTCGCCGTTGGAGGTGGCGTAGCCGTGGAACTTCTCGCCGTACCAGGAGGCCGTGCCCTGCCTGACATAGCCGCTGGCGTCGGGCAGCACGTGATAGGTCTTGCCCCACACCTCGTAGCTGGCACGGTTGCCGCCGCGGGAGCGCGGCTCGTGGCGGGGCACCGCGTCGGGCACCCGGCTGACGTCGGGTGGCTCCTCGGGATAGGCGTCCCCGGACATGGCGTAGCGCCCGCCGGACGAGGCACCGGCGGCCTGTCCGCTATCCGAGGGTGCCGGCCCGCCGCCGCCGGCACAGCCGGCCAGGCTGAGCGCCAGGGCGATAGGCAACCAGCGCAGCATCATGGGCGCGGCTCTCATGGGCGCATCTCCTCGTCGCCGTCGGCAGCCACCGCCTCGAGCCAGTGGGCCTCGCGCCCGCGCGCCGCGGCGATCGCCTCGGCCAGCTCGATCACCGCCATGGCGTAGAGATGGCTGTGGTTGTAGCGGGTTATCACGTAGAAGTTGTGCTCGCCGAGCCGGTAGCGCCAGTTGCCCTCGCCCTCCTCCACCGCCACCGGCAGCAGGCGATGGTCGTCGTCGATCGCCTCGGGCACCGCGATCCCGGCATCGCGCAGTTCACCGGCCGGGGTCGCCGGCGGCCGGGCCGCGCGGTTGAAGTCGATGCCCGCCGGCGGCATGGACGGCCCCTCGGCCGCGTGGACGATGGGCTCCCCCGCGCGCCAGCCATGCTCGGCGAAGTAGTTGGCCACGCTGCCGATGGCGTCCACCGGGTTGCTCCACAGATCGCGCAGGCCGTCGTCGTCGAAGTCCACGGCGTAGGCGCGATAGCTAGTGGGGATGAACTGCGGGTAGCCCATGGCCCCGGCGTAGGAGCCGAGCGGCTCGTCGGCGGGCACCTCCTGCTCGTGGGCGATCTCCAGGAAGGCGCCCAGCTCGCGGCGGAAGAAGTCGCCGCGGCGCGGGTGGTGGAAGGCCAGGGTCGCCAGGGAGTCGAGCACCCGGTGACGACCGGTGATCTGACCGTAGCGGGTCTCCACCCCGAGGATGGCGGCGATGATCGCCTGCGGCACGCCGTGCTCGGCCTCGGCGCGGGCGAAGGCGTCGGCATGGGTCGCGAGGAAGGCGACCCCGGCATGGATGCGCTCGGCATCGAGGAAGATGGCGCGGTACTCGTCCCAACGCAGGCGACGTTCGGCGGCGCCGGACATGGCGTCGAGCACCTCCTGGCGGTAGCGTGCCTGGCCCAGCGCCTCATCCAGCCAGGCGCGGTCGAGGCCCTCTCTCGCGAGTTCCTCGGCCAGCGCCCGGGCGCCGGCGTGGCGCTCGGGGGCGAACTCCTGGGCGGCCAGCGGCGACGCGGCCAGCAGCCCGACACATGCCAGCGCGGCCAGGCACCCCTTGGTTCCCTGCGGGCGCCCTTTCCTTCCCTGAATGCATGACGGCGTCATGTGCGGCCTCCTCCTGTCGGCACCCGCTCCGCGGCGCTATCTCGGCAGCAGGCGGCGGTGGGCGTGAATGGCCATGAGAATACCGAAACCGGCCATCAAGGTCACGCTGGAGGTACCGCCGTAGCTGACCAGCGGCAGCGGCACGCCGACCACCGGCAGGATGCCGCTGACCATGCCGACGTTGACGAAGACGTAGATGAAGAAGGTCAGGATCAGGCTGCCCGCCAGCAGCCGGCCGAAGGTCTCCTGGGCCTCGGCGGCGAGCCACAGACCGCGGCAGACGATCAGCAGGTAGAGCACCAGGAAGGCGAGCATCCCCACCAGGCCGAACTCCTCGCCGAGCACCGCCACGATGAAGTCGGTATGGCGCTCGGGGAGGAACTCCAGCTGCGACTGGGTGCCCTCGAGCCAGCCCTTGCCCAGCACACCGCCGCTGCCGATGGCGGTGGTGGACTGGATGATGTTCCAGCCGGCGCCGAGGGGATCGCTGTCGGGGTCGAGGAAGGTCAGCACGCGACGCCGCTGGTAGTCGTGCATGTTCATCCACAACAGCGGCAGCGCCGCCGCCGCCAGGGCGGCCAATACGGCGATGATGCGCCAGGCGATCCCCGCCAGCAGCACCACGAACACCGCCGAGGCCGCCACCAGCAGCGAGGTACCGAGGTCCGGCTGCCGGGCGATCAGCACCACCGGCACCCCGATGATCAGCGCGCAGACCGCCAGGTCCCGCAGCCGCGGCGGCAGCTCCCGACGGCTCAGGTAGGCCGCCACCATCAGCGGCATGGCGAGCTTCATCAGCTCCGAGGGCTGGAAGCGGATGACCCCGGGGATCACCAGCCAGCGCTGGGCGCCCATACCCATGTCGCCCACCAGCTCCACCGCCACCAGCATGATCACCCCCAGCAGGTAGGCGGGCAGCGCCCAGCGCATCATCGTCGCCGGGGAGAAGCGGGCGATCACCGCCATCACCGCCAGGGCCACGCCGAAGCGGATCCCCTGGGCGGTCACCACTTCGAGGCGCTGGCCGCTGGCGCTGTACATCACCACCAGTCCGGCCCCCATCAGCAGCAGCAGCATCCCCAGCAGCCAGGGGTCCAGGTGCAGCCGCTCCCACAGGCCACGGCGGCGGCGCATGCCGCTGACCGGGGCCTTGACCGGTCGCGGCCGCCAGGGGCGGGTGAGATCGCTCAGCGCCATGGGTCAGTTCCCCGCCACGCGGCCATCGTCTTCCTCCAGTTCCTCACGCAGGGACTCCACATCGGGCTCCTCCTCGTCCAGCAGCCAGGCATCGGTCATCGCCCGGGCCAGGTGGGCGGCGTGGGTGCTGCCGCCGCCGGCATTCTCGACGATCACCGCCACGGCGATCTGCGGCGCCTCGATGGGCGCGAAGGCCATGAACAGCGCATGGTCGCGCAGGCGCTCGGCGAGCTCCTCGGCGTTGTACTTCTCATCCTGCCCCAGGGAGAAGACCTGGGCAGTGCCCGACTTGCCTCCCATGCGGTACTCGAGCCCCACGCCGGTGCGCCGTGCGGTCCCCTCATGGCCGGAGATCACCTTCTCCATGCCGGAGAAGACCCGATCCCACCACCCCTCGTTGGCCAGGGTGATGTCCTCCGGGGTCTCCGGCAGCGCCGTGGGCACGGGGTCGTCGCCCAGCGCCTTGGCCAGGCGCGGCTTGACCCAGTCGCCGCGGTTGGCCAGCACCGCGGTGGCGGTGGCCAGCTGCAGCGGGGTGATCTGCCAGTAGCCCTGGCCGATCCCCACCGAGAGGGTCTCGCCGGGGTACCAGGGCTGGTTGAAGCGACCGCGCTTCCAGTCCCGGGAGGGCATCAGGGCGTCGCTCTCGCCGAAGACGTCGTGGGCCACCCGGGTGCCGAAGCCGAAGTCGGTCATGTTCGCATGGATGCGATCGATGCCCAGGTCGTGGGCCAGGGTGTAGTAGTAGGTGTTGTTGGACACCGCGATGGAGCGCTCCATGTCGACCCGCCCATGGCCCCAGCGCAGCCAGTTGCGATAGCGCCGGCTGTCGTTGGGCAGCTGGTAGTAGCCGGGGTCGTAGATGGTAGTGTCGGGGGTGATCACCCCCTCCTTGAGGCCGGCCAGCGCCAGGAACGGCTTGATGGTGGAGCCGGGAGGATAGTGGCCGCGGATCGCCCGGTTGTAGAGCGGCAGGTCGAGGTCCTCCTGCAGCCCGCGGTAGGAGGCCACGTCGATGCCGGTGACGAACTGGTTGCTGTCGAAGCCCGGCGCCGAGACCAGCGCCAGGATCTCGCCGCTGGCAGGCTCGATGGCGACGATGGCGCCGCGACGCCCGTCGAGGAGCTCGAAGGCGAGGCGCTGCAGCTCCTTGTCCAGGGTCAAGGTCAGGTCCTTGCCGGGCACCGGGTCGGTGCGCCCCAGCTCGCGGAGCACCCGGCCCCGGGCGTTGGTCTCCACCTTGCGCAGCCCCGCCTCGCCGTGCAGCTCGCTTTCGTAGAAGCGCTCCACCCCGGTCTTGCCGATGAAGTGGGTACCGGCATAGCGGCCGGGGTCCAGGCGCTCGAGCTCCTCGGCGTTGATGCGCCCCACGTAGCCCAGGGCATGGGCCATCATCTCGGCGTCGGGGTAGTAGCGCAGCAGCTGGGCCTCCACCTCGACCCCGGGCAGCAGGTGGCGATTGACCGCCAGCCGGGCGATCTGGCGCTCGTCCAGGTCGCTCATCAGCAGTGCCGGCTGGAAGGGGCGCTGGCGCTGGCGCGAGCGCACTCGGAAGGCCTCCGCCTCCTCCGGGGAGAGATCGAGGATCTCCACCAGTCGGTCGAGGGTGGCGTCAAGATCCTCGACCCGCTCGCGCACCAGGGTGAGGTTGTAGGTGGGGCGGTTCTCGGCCAGCAGCACGCCGTTGCGGTCGTAGATCAGCCCGCGGGTGGGGGGCAGCGGCTCGACCCGCACCCGGTTCTTCTCGGAGCGGGTGATGAAGACCTCGTGTTTCACCACCTGCAGGTAGGCCAGGCGGCCCATCAGCAGGCCGGTGAGGCCGACCACCAGCACCGCCGCCAGCAGGGCCCGTGCGCGGAAGATGCGCAGCTCCTGCTCGGGGCTCTTGAGGGTGTGACGAGACTTGCGCATCGGGCTCCCGCTCCGGCGTGGGACGACTCAGCGGTGGTAGGGGTGGCCGACCATCAGGGTCCAGGCACGATAGAGCTGCTCGGCCAGCAGGATGCGCACCAGCGGATGCGGCAGGGTCAGCGGCGACAGCGACCAGCGCTGGTCGGCGGCGGCGGAGAGCTCGGGGGCCAAGCCATCGGGCCCGCCCACCAGCAGGGCGACATCGCGCCCTCCCATGCGCCACGCCTCGGCCTGCTCGGCCAGCTGCTCGGTGCTCCACGCCTTGCCGCCTACCTCCAGCGCCACCAGGTGCTCATCGCCGCGCAGGCGGGCCCGCAGGCGCTCCGCCTCGGTGGCGATGGCGCGTGCCGTGTCGGCGTTCTTGCCGCGCTGCCCCGGGGCGATCTCCTCCACCGTCAGGGCGAAGTCCCGGGGCAGCCGCTTGCGGTAGGTCTCGACGCCCTCCTCGACCCAGGCCGGCATGCGGGTGCCCACCGCCAGCAGGCGGACCCTCATGCCCCGGAGAGCTCGCCGTCGCGCTCCAGGTCACTGGGCAGGTCCGCCCACAGCCGCTCCAGGTCATAGAGCTGGCGCGTCTCGGGCAGCATCACGTGGACCACCACGTCGCCCAGGTCCACCAGCACCCAGTCGGCGCCGGCCTCACCCTCCACGCCACGTGGCTGCAGGCCCTGCTCCTTGGCCCGCTCCACCACGCGCTGCGCCAGCGCCGCCACGTGACGGCTGGAGGTACCGCTGGCGATGATCATCAGGTCGGTCACGCTGGTCAGCCGCGAGACGTCGAGCTGGACGATGTCCTTGGCCTTGAGTTCTTCCAGCGCGTCCACCGCCAGAGTCTTGAGTGCGTCGATGTGCATAGGGTCTTCTGTCAGGCTGTCGTTGAACGGACATTGTAACGCCTTGACCGCCGGCTGGCAGGCCGCGTTCAGTGCGCGCGGGGCGACCGATAGAGGTCATGGCTCAGGATATGCCGCTCCACCGCCTCGGGCAGCAGGTAGCGCACGCTGCGTCCCTCGCCCAGGCGCCGGCGCAGTGCGGTGGCCGAGATCGCCATGCGCGTCGGCAGCGCCAGGCGCAGCAGGCCCCCGGCGGGTTGCGCCATCAGCACTTCGGCATCCGCGCACTCGCGCCCGGCGATCAGCTCGCCAAGCGCCGCAGGCAGCGGCGCCTCGAAGTCGGGGCGGTCGACCACCACCAGGTTGGCCAGCGCGAAGAGCCGCTCGGGGGCGTGCCATTCGGCCAGGCGCAGGAAGGCGTCATGACCCAACGCCATCACTAGGCGCGCCGACTCGCCCAGCTCCTCGCGTAGCGAGGCCAGGGTATCGGCGCTGAACGAGGGGCCCTCGCGGGCGAGCTCGCGGTCGTCGGCCACCAGCCCCGGGGTATCGCCGATCCCCAGGCGCAGCAGTGCGAGGCGGGTTTCCGGCGCTACCCGGGGCTCCCCGCGCAGCGGCGGGGCCTTGGCGGGGATCAGGTGGACGCGGTCGAGGGCCAGCGCCTCGCGCAGCTCCACGGCGCTGCGCAGGTGGCCCAGGTGGATCGGGTCGAAGGTGCCGCCGAGCATGGCGACCCGCGCGGGGGCAGCCTCCCGCCGGGTCACCGACGCACCTGGCCGTCGCCGAACACCACGTACTTGCGGGTGGTCAGGCCCTCCAGGCCCACCGGTCCGCGGGCGTGGAGCTTGTCGGTGGAGATGCCGATCTCGGCTCCCAGGCCATACTCGAAGCCATCGGCGAAGCGGGTGGAGGCGTTGACCATCACCGAGCTGGAGTCCACCTCGGCCAGGAAGCGCCGCGCCAGGCTCCAGGACTCGGTGACGATGGCATCGGTATGCTGGGAGCCGTAGCGCTCGATATGGGCCATGGCGGCCTCGATGCCGTCGACCACGCGGATCGCCAGCACCGGCGCCAGGTACTCGGCGTGCCAGTCGGCCTCCTCGGCGGCCAGCGCCTCAGGCACCAGCGCCCGGGTACGCTCGCAGCCGCGTAGCTCGACCCCCTCGTCGGCGTAGGCGACGGCCAGCCTCGGCAGCAGCGACGCGGCCAGGGGGGCATCCACCAGCAGCGTCTCCATGGTATTGCAGGTGCCGTAGCGATGGGTCTTGGCGTTGACCGCGATGGCCAGCGCCTTCTCCGGGTCGGCGGTGGCGTCCAGGTAGACGTGGCAGACGCCATCGAGATGCTTGATCACCGGCACCCTCGCCTCCCGGGTGATGCGCTCGATCAGCGACTTGCCCCCGCGCGGGATGATCACGTCGACGAACTCGGGCATGGCAATCAGCCGGCCCACGGCGGCGCGGTCGGTGGTGGCCACCACCTGCACGCTCCCCGCCGGCAGCCCGGCGGCGGCAAGCCCCCGGGCGATGCAGGCGGCGATGGCGGCGTTGGAGTCGCGTGCCTCGCTGCCGCCGCGCAGGATGGCGGCGTTGCCCGACTTCAGGCACAGGCTGGCCGCCTCCAGGGTGACGTTGGGGCGCGACTCGTAGATGATGCCGATCACCCCCAGGGGGACGCGCATCTGCCCCACCTGGATGCCGCTGGGGCGGGCGCGCAGGCCGTCGATCTCGCCCACCGGGTCAGGCAGGGCCGCCACCTGGGAGAGGCCCTCGAGCATGGCGTCGATACGGGCGTCGTCCAGCGCCAGGCGGTCGAGCAGGGCGGCGTCGAGGCCGCCGGCCCGCCCGCGCTCGAGGTCACGGGCATTGGCGGCCAGCACCTCGCCCCGCGCCGCCTCGAGGGCCTCGGCCATGGCCAGCAGGGCGGCGTTCTTGGCGCCGGTGGGGGTGCGGCGCAGGGTCGTGGCGGCCTCGCGGGCCGCCTGGCCCAGCCGGGTCATGTAGGCATCGATATCGTGGATCGCCGCGGCGCCGGTGGCGCCATCGCTCGGGACTTGAGCTGTCATGCCGGAAGGTGTCTCCTGTGGGCGTGGCCAGGACGCCCCGGAACGGCGCTATACTCACGCCGCCGGGCACGCTACGCAAAGGGAGTCATAGTAAGCCACCATGCAGAGCAAGTACAAAGTCGGCCTGCTGCGCGCCAACCTGCTGCTGGCGGGGGTGTTTCCGGCGCTGATGGTACCCGGGGCGAGGGACCTCTCCGAGGCGCTGCTGCTGGGCCTGGCCGCGGCCTGGCTCGGCATCACCGCCCTGCTGGTGGAGTTCAGCCACCGCCGCCCGCCCCTGGTGCCCTGGCAGCTGCTGCCCAGCCTGCTGCTGGTCGCCCTGCTGTGGAGCGCCGGCGACCGCTACCCGTTCTGGCTGTGGGCCTGGGCGGCCCTGGTGATGCTGCCCCAACCCGGCTGGATGGCGGCCCTCAACGTGCTGCTCGCCGCCGGCGCCTGGGCCTGGCTGGCGCGCCTGCTGCCCCCGCAGCAGGCGCTCGCCGCGGGGCTGACCCTGGCCCTGCTGCTGGCGCTGGGGCTCAACCGCGCCCGCTGGCGGCCGGCGCCCCACGGCCAGGCCCGGGGCCGGGTCAGCCTGGTGCCGGGGCTTCGCCTCTGGCCCCGGGCCCGTCTGGCCGACGACCTGGCCCGCGAGCGCGGTCGCGCCCAGCGGGAAGGCACCCATGCCGAGCTGCTGCTGCTGCGCACCCGCCGACGCCACCTGTGGACCGTGGCCCGCCGGCTGTGCGAGATGACGCGGCGCTTCGAGCACTGCTACCGCCTCGACGGCCGTACCCTGGCGGCCCTGCTGGTGTGTCGCGACCCCGACCAGGCGGACCAACGGCGCGCGGCCCTGCTGGCGGGGCTGGCGCCCCTCGAACGCACCCGGGCCACCCCCCTGGCACGCCTCGGCAGCCTGGCCGAGGCGACTCGTGAGCTGGAGCGTCAGCCACCCTCCGCCCGGGCCACGGAGGCGCGCCACGATGCCTGATACCCCGCGCCGGCTGGCCGCGCTCTACGCGCTGGGCGCCCTGCTGCTGCTGGGCCAGGCGCTGTGGCACTACCTGGTGGCCGACTACGGCCGCATCCTGCTGCCGGCGCTGCTCGCCCCGCTGCTGCTGATCGCCGCCCTGATGCGCCTCGGCCAGCAGGAGACCGCGCGCCTCTCCGCCTACCTGGCGCTGGTGTGCGGCTACCTGCTGGTCGCCACCTCGCTGCCCGGGGAGGGGGCGCTGCCGACGCTGTGGCTGGGGCTCCCGGCGCTGCTCACCCTGCTGCTGCTGCCGCTGGGGCCGGCCACCCTGCTCAACCTCAGCCTGGCGCCGGTGTGGCTGCTGCTGGCCGACGGCGCGCTGACCCCGGAACTCGTGGTGGCCTACCTGGCGCTGGTGGGGGCCGGCGGCCTCGCCCCCTGGGGCATGCGCCACCACCAGGCCCTGCTCGCCGCCACGGACCCGCGGGATGACGAGTGCCCCGCGCTCAAGCCGCTGCCGCTGCTGGAGGGGCTGGAGAGCGAGGTGGAGCGCGCCGAGCTGCTCGGTCAGCGCCTCGCCGTGGTGGTGCTGTACCTGCCCCAGCTGGAGATGGCCGGCGAACAGTTCGGCGGCGCCGCGAGGCGCGCCCTGCTGGAGGCCCTGTGCGCCACGGTGGCCGAGCAGAGCCGCGACCATGACCGCCTCGGCCGGCTCGAGCCCGCCACCTTCTGGCTGGTGCTGCCCGGCACCGGCGAGAGCGGCGCGCTGCTGGTGCGCCAGCGCATCGAGGCCGCCGCCGCCTCACGGCGCCTTGCCGAGATCGGCGACCTGGAGGTGCGCGGCGCCACCTGCCTGCACACTCCCGGCCACACCTTCACGGCGCTGCGCCAGCGCCTGGAGGCCACCGGCCAGCGCCTCGCCGATGGCTGATCCTCGACCCACCGGCGGAGCCCCGGCATGACCCTGGTCCAGCTGCTGCAGCAGCTCACCCCCTCCCCCACCCTCCTGCTGCTGATCATCGCCGGCATCGCCATGCTCGAGTCGCTGGCGCTGGTCGGCGTGCTGGTCCCGGGGGTGCTGCTGATCACCGCCGCCGCCTCCATGGCCGGCCATCAGGAGCTCGCCCTGCCGGCGACCCTGGCCGCCGCCTTCCTCGGCGCCGTGGCAGGCGACGGGGCGAGCTTCCTGCTCGGCTATACCCAGCATGAGCGGGTCACCCGGCGCTGGCCGCTGTCGCGCCACCCGGAGTTCCTCGCCCGGGGCGCGCGCTTCTTCCGTCGCTATGGGGTGCTGTCGGTGTTCCTGGGACGCTTCGTGGGCCCGGTACGCCCCATCGTGCCCTTGATCGCTGGCATGCTGCGGATGTCGCCGCGCACCTTCACCTGGGCCAACCTCGCCTCGGCGGCGCTGTGGGCGCCCGCCTACGTGCTGCCGGGCTACCTACTGGGGCGCACCTGGGAGCGGCTGATCGACGTGCCCCCGGCGCTGCAGCAGCTGGTGGCGCTGCTGGCGGTGATGCTGCTGGGGCTGGCGGTGACCTTCTCCTGGCTGCGCCACCACGCCGGGCGAGGCGGACGGGGCTACCGGCTCACCGCCGGCCTGGCCCGTCGCCACCCGCTGCTGCGCAACCTCTGGCTGCGCCAGAGCGCCGACGGCGAGGTGCCCCTGGCCAGCCTGCTGCTGCTGGTGCTCGCCCTGGGCGGGGTGTCGGGCTGGACCCTGCTGGTGATGCATCAGGAGGGGCACGGCCCGCTGGCGGTGGACCTCAGCGTCCAGGCGCTGTTCGCCTGGCTGGCAGGCCCCGCCCTCACCCTGTTCGGCGAGGGTCTGGCTCGCATCGGTGACCTCGCCGGTGTCATCGCCCTGTGCCTGCCGTGGGGCGCCTGGCTGCTGTGGCGAGGCCGCCTGGACGCCTTCGCCCATGTCGCCGGGGGCCTGATCGGCATCGCGCTGCTCAACACCCTGGGCAAGGCCCTCTTCGTGCGCCCCCGTCCCGAGGCACCCGACCACCTGGCGGACTCCTTCTCCTACCCCAGCGCCCACACCTCCAGCGCGGTGGTGCTGTTCGGCCTGGCCGCCGCCTTCGCCGCCCGCGAGCTAGCCCCGACCTGGCGCCACTGGGCCTACTGGGGTGCCATCCTGGCCGCCACCCTGATGGCGCTGTCGCGCCTGGTGCTGGGGGTGCACTGGTTCAGCGACCTGGTCGGCGGGGCGCTGTTGGGGCTGGTGGTCTGCGCCCTGGTGCGGCTGAGCTGGCAGGCACGCCCCCGCGCCCCCCTGGCGCCCTGCCCCTGGCCCTGGCTCATCGCCGCCTCGCTGGCGCTGGCGGCGGCGCGGATCGCCTGGCTGCCGCCGATCTGAGGTGCAAGCTGCAAGCTGCAAGCTGCAAGCTGCAAACCAGAATACAGCCAGCCACACGGCAGACGGCCACTGGGGGCCTTGTCGCTTGTAGCTGCCCGAAGGGCCCCTTGTAGCTGACTACCCCAACGCCAGCCACAGGCCGACGCCGACCATCAGGGTCCCGGCGATGCGGTTGAGCAGGCGCACGCTACCGCCACGTGCCAGCAGGCGACGCAGCCGGCTGCCGCCGGTGGCGTAGAGCATCAGGCAGCAGAACTCGATGGTGAGGATCAGCGCCACCAGCACCGCCAGCTGGCCGGCCAGCGGACGCCCGGCGTCGAGGAAGGGGGGCAGCAGCGCGACGAAGAAGGCCCACCCCTTGGGGTTGGCCACCGCGGTCACCAAGCCCTGCATGGCGAGCTGCGCGCGCCCCGCGGGGGCCACGGCGAGCCCCTCCTCGGGGATCGCCATGCGCCCCCGCGAGCGCCACATCATGATGCCCAGATAGGCCAGGTAGGCCCCGCCCAGCCACTTGAACAGGGCGAACAGCTCCGGCTGTCGCAGCATCAGCGCCGCCACCCCGGCACCGGCCGCGGCGGCCACCAGCCCCACGCCGACCAGCTCGCCGGCCATCATCCACAGGCTGCGCCGCACCCCCTGGGTCATGCCCAGCACCATGGCCAGGGTCATGCACATGCCGGGGGTCAGGGAGACCAGGAAGAAGGTCGGCACGAAGACCGAGAGCAGCGACAGGCTGGGCATACCGGTTCCTTGGTAGGGCTATCTATGGGCGTCGGGCGTCCAGGGTGGCAGCGGGAGATGACGACTCGCTACGGCGCCTCTCCCCAGCGCGGCATCAGGCGGTGCTCGATGCCGAGCTGGTTGAGGATGCGCGCGACGATGAAGTCGACCAGGTCGTCGATCGACGCGGGCTGGTGATAGAAGCCCGGGGCGGCGGGAAGGATCACCGCGCCCAGGCGACTCAGGGTCAGCATGTGCTCGAGGTGGATCGCCGAGAGCGGCGTCTCCCGGGGCACCAGGATCAGCCGGCGGCGCTCCTTCAGGGCCACGTCGGCGGCGCGCTCGATCAGGTTGTTGCTGGCGCCCGTGGCCACCGCCGAGAGGGTGCCGGTGGAGCAGGGGCAGATCACCATGGCCGAGGGGGCGCCGGAGCCCGAGGCGACCGGCGCCATCCAGTCCTCCCGGGCGAAGCAGCGGATCTGGCCGGGGGCCGCCCCACTGCGCTCGGCGAGCGCCTCGGCCAGGCGGGCGGGCCGCGCGGGCAGCTCGGTGTCGGTCTCGGTGGCGATCACCAAGTGGGCGGCCTTGGAGACCATCACCCACACCTCGTGGCCGGCGGCCACCAGTGCCTCGATCAGGCGCAGCCCGTACTGGGCGCCAGAGGCGCCGGTGAGGGCCACCGTCACCGGCGGGGAAAAGGCTTCAGCCATGGGCCACCTCCAGGGCGGCCAGCAGCCTCTCGTGGATGCCGCCGAAGCCGCCGTTGGACATCACCACGATGCGGTCATAGGGCTGCGCCTCGGCCACCAGAGCCGCCACCAGGGCGTCGAGGTCGTGCTCCTCGCTGGCGGGTACCGGGCTCGCCGCCACCACCGCCTCGAGCGGCCAGTCGAGGCCCTCGGGGCGGTACCAGAAGGCGGCATCGGCATCGGCCACGCTCTGCGCCAGGCGCTCGCGCAGGGCCCCCAGGCGCATGGTGTTGGAGCGCGGCTCGATCACCGCCAGCAGGCGGCCACGGGCGGTGGCGGCACGCAGCCCGGCCAGGGTGGCGGCGATGGCGGTGGGATGGTGGGCGAAGTCATCGATCACCTGGATGCCGGCCACCTCGCCGCGCAGCTCCTGGCGGCGCCGCGGCGTCTCGAAGCGGGCCAGTGCCGCCGCGGCGCGGGACAGGTCCACCCCGCAGGCATGGGCCGCGGCCAGGGCCGCCAGGGCGTTGCGGGCGTTGTAGGCCCCGGTCAGCGGCCAGTCCACCACGGCGTCCTCGTCGACGGCCCCGGCGCCCTCCCCCTGCTGGTGGATCACCCGGAAGCGCGAGGCATCTTCGCGCTCGAGCTCGACCCGCCAGGGGCTCTCTGCCGCTTCGCCGAAGTGCACCACCGGCGTCCAGGCGCCCAGCGCCAGCACCCGGTCAAGGGCCGGCTCGTGGTCGGCCACCAGCAGCCGCCCCTTGCCCGGCACGGTGCGCACCAGGTGGTGGAACTGCCGCTCGATGGCCGCCAGATCGGTGAAGATGTCCGCGTGGTCGAACTCCAGGTTGCCCAGCACGGCGATCTCGGGGCGGTAGTGGACGAACTTGGAGCGCTTGTCGAAAAAGGCGGTGTCGTACTCGTCGGCCTCCACCACGAAGGGGGCGTCATAGGCGCCGAGGCGTGCCGAGATGCCGAAGTTGCGCGGCACCCCGCCGATCAGGAAGCCCGGCGAAAGGCCGGCGGACTCCAGCAGCCAGGCGACGAGGCTTGCCGTGGTGGTCTTGCCGTGGGTGCCGGCCACGGCGATCACCCGGCGCCCGGGCAACACGTGCTCGGCCAGCCACTGGGGGCCGGAGACATAGGGCAGGCCGGTATCGAGCACCGCCTCCACCTCGGCGTTGCCGCGCGACAGCGCATTGCCGATCACCACCAGGTCGGGACGCGGCGCCAGGTTGGCGGGCGAGTAGCCCTCCCTCAGGGCGATGCCGGCCTCCTCCAGCTGGGTACTCATGGGCGGGTAGACTCCCGCATCCGATCCGCTGACGGTGTGGCCCAGCTCACGGGCCAGCAGCGCCAGGCTACCCATGAAGGTGCCGCAGATACCGAGGATATGGACGTGCATGCGCTCTCCTGACTGCCAAGCTTCGCCGCGGCGGCCACCGCCGCAGGGTGTGGCGAGACTAGCATGGCACCCGACACCCCTCCAGCGCGTGCGGGTGCAGGGTGCGGGCCTTTCGGCTAGAATCCCACGACTTTCGTCCCCCATCTCCCCCCGACAGCAGCGACCAGGAGCAGGATAGCCCCATGGCCCACAACGCCTTCTATGCCCAGTCCGGCGGCGTCACCGCCGTGATCAACGCCAGCGCCTGCGGCGTGATCGAGGCCTGCCGCCGCCACCCCGATCGCATCGGCAAGGTCTACGCCGGCCACAACGGCATCATCGGCGCCCTGACCGAGGAGCTGATCGACGTCAGCCAGGAGTCCGACGAGACCATCGCCGCCCTGCGCCACACCCCGGGCGGCGCCTTCGGCTCCTGCCGCTACAAGCTCAAGGACATCGAGACCCACCGCGCCCAGTACGAGCGGCTGATCGAGGTCTTCAAGGCCCACGACATCCGCTACTTCTTCTACAACGGCGGCGGCGACAGCGCCGACACCTGCCTCAAGGTCTCCCAGCTCTCCGAGAAGCTCGGCTACCCGCTGACCGCCATCCACGTGCCCAAGACCGTGGACAACGACCTGCCGATCACCGACAACTCGCCGGGCTTCGGCAGCGTGGCCAAGTACATCGCCACCTCTACCCTGGAGGCCTCGCTGGACATCGCCTCCATGTGCGCCACCTCCACCAAGGTGTTCGTGCTCGAGGTGATGGGCCGCCACGCCGGCTGGATCGCCGCCGCCGGGGCCCTGGCCGGCCAGGGCGAGGGCGAGCCGCCCCACCTGGTGATCTTCCCCGAGGTGGCCTTCGACCGCGAGGCGGTCATGGCTCGGGTCGACGAGGCGGTCCAGAAGTACGGCTACTGCGTGATCGTGGTCTCCGAGGGGGCCCGCTACGAGGACGGCACCTTCCTCGCCGACTCCGGCAACACCGACGCCTTCGGCCACCGCCAGCTGGGTGGCGTGGCGCCGACCCTGGCCGGCATGGTCAAGCAGGACCTGGGCTACAAGTACCACTGGGCGGTGGCCGACTACCTGCAACGTGCCGCCCGCCACCTGGCCTCCAGGACCGACGTGGAGCAGGCCTATGCGGTGGGCGAGAAGGCGGTGGAGCTGGCCATCGAGGGACGCAACGCCATGATGCCGGCGATCAAGCGGGTCTCCGAGGCCCCCTACGCCTGGCGCATCGAGGCCGCCCCGCTGGCCGAGATCGCCAACCGCGAGAAGTTCATGCCCCGCGAGTACATCCGCGAGGACGGCTTCGGCATCACCGAGGCGTGCCGCCAGTACCTCTCGCCGCTGATCCAGGGCGAGGACTTCCCGCCCTTCGACAACGGCCTGCCCCGCGTGGCCAGGCTCGTCAAGCACCGGGTCGAGCGCAAGCTGCCGGAGTTCAAGCTCTAAGCCCCATAGGGACAAGGCTCAAGGAACAAGGGGCAACCTCCCCTTGCGCCTTGAACCTGGCCGAAGGCCCTACCGCAGCAACCAGGAAAGCACCAGCAGCAGCAGCAGGATCGCCGCGATGCCCTGCCAGAAGTGGCCGCGGTCGCGGAATACCCGTGGCGAGGCGGCGCGTCCCTCCCCGCCGGGGCGCGCCAGCGGCTGGCGCAGCTCGCGCAGGAACTCCGACAGGCGCCGGTAGCGCAGCGCGCGCTGCGGATCCAGCGCCCGGCGCAGCGCCTCGTCGAGCGCCTGGGGCACCTCGGGGTTGCGCTGGCGGGCGCTGCGGTAGACCAGCTGCTCGAGGTCGGTATGCCGCAGCAGCCGGTTGGGCGGCAGCGCATAGGGGAGCTCGCCGGTCAGCAGCCAATAGACCGTGGAGGCGTAGGAGTACTGGTCGCTGCGCCGGCCGATCTCGTCGTCCAGGGCATACTCCGGGGCGCTGTGCTCGGTCAGCCCTACCTGGCGGGCCAGCTCCCGGGCATCCTTGAGCCCGCCCCCCTCACGCATGCGGCAGGCGCTGAAGTCGGTGAGCACCACCTGGCCATGGGAGTCGATCAGCACGTTGCCGGGATGGATCTGCTGGTGCAGCAGCTCGCGGTGGTGCAGCGCCTGCACCGCCTTGCCCAGCTGGTTGGCGATATCCAGGCGCTGGGCCAGGCTCGCCTGGGGATGGCGCCGGGCCCACTCCGCCAGGGTCTCCCCCTCGACGTAGGCCATCAGGTAATAGAGGTAGCGCCGCGGCCGCGAAGGCTCCATCACCCTTGCCACGAAGGGCGACTTGACCCGCTCCACCACCCACTGCTGGAGCAGGAAGTGCTCCAGGTAGACGTTGCGGTGGGAGAGCTCCGGGCTCGGCGCCTTCATCACCATCTCCCGCTCGCTGCGCACGTCGCGCACCCGGTAGACCCGGGACTGGGCGGTGCGCGACAGCACCGCCTGCACCTCCAGGCCGTCCAGGCGATCCCCCGGCGAGAGCTCCGGCGGGATCGGCAGCTCGCCGTAGACCTTGGCCGGATGGTCGGAGGGCGCATCGGGCAGCTCATCCACCCGCAGCAGCTGGAAGCAGAAGGGCTCGGCGCCGTAACCGCGGGACTGGGCCCGCTCCACCGCCGCCGCGGCCAGGCGATCGCAGGCGGCGTGGAGGTCGCTGGCGTCCTGGCGGATCAGCTGCACGTACTCCGAGGGCATCAGGGTGCCGAGCACCGCCCGGGTGGTGAACAGGAACAGGTCGCCCTGCTTGAGCGGGAAGCGGGCATAGTCGATGTCGATGCTGTTATCCATGCCCAGCGCCCGGGAGGGGTAGCGGTAGCCGCCCAGGTCGTTGATGTGGTCGCGGGTCAGCTGCTCGAACTCGGCGCCACGCAGGCGGAACACCAGAGTATCGCCCATATGGAAGAGGTGGCCCTCGGTGCCACGCAGCACCAGCGCCGAGAACGAGGTGACGAAGCCGCCCTCGGCGGCCTGGCGGCTCTGGCTGTGAGCCCAGGCATTTAGGGCCCGCAACACCCGGGTGGCGGAGGTCTTGACGTCCCAGTGGTCGGGGGTGGAGTAGTAGTCGGCCAGGAAGCCGCGCACGGCCAGGTCGCCGGCCTGCTTGGCCAGGGCGTTGCGCGCCGTGGCATCGCTGATCAGCGCACAGGCGCCCTTAGCATGGAACTGGGCCCCCTCGGGCAGGCGCACCGACATGGAGCTGCGATGGCGCCGGCGATCCGGCGCCACGAAGGCCTGGCCAAAACTCAATGACAGCTGCGCGGTTGCCACTCGCCCCTCCTTGCCCGATGGTTGCCTGCCCGGGGCCGAGCCCCGTGGCGGCGCCCATCATACACGGGAGCGCCCCGCGGCGGTGCCCCTCCGAAGGTGCCGCCCTCCCCGGGGCGACGGCGGCACCTAGGTCGAATTGGTATTCGACCGGGCGGGCCCGTATAATTTCGCGGATTTTTCCAGCGCGACTGCCCAGGCCATTCGCCAACCGTCATTTGCACCTACCAAGGAAGCGACGATGAACTTCGACAACATCCCCGCCGGTAAGGACCTTCCCAACGACCTCTACGTGGCGATCGAGATCCCGGCCAACCATGCGCCGGTGAAGTATGAGATCGACAAGGACATGGGCGCCCTGCTGGTCGACCGCTTCATGGCCACCCCGATGTTCTACCCGGCCAACTACGGCTTCATCCCTCACACCCTGGCCGACGACGGCGACCCCCTGGACGCCCTGGTGGTGACCCCCTACCCCGTCCAGCCGGGCAGTGTGATCCGTGCCCGTCCGGTGGGCATCCTCAACATGACCGACGAGGCCGGTGAGGACGCCAAGCTGGTCTGCGTGCCCCACGCCAAGCTCTCCAGCCTCTACGACGACGTCCAGGAGGTCACCGACCTGCCCGAGCTGCTGCGCCAGCAGATCGCCCACTTCTTCGAGAACTACAAGGATCTCGAGAAGGGCAAGTGGGTCAAGGTGGAGTCCTGGGAAGGCGTCGAGGCCGCTCGCAAGGCGATCGAGAAGGCCGCCGCCGCCTACCACAAGGCCTGATTCCCGGCCTGACCGAGGCCAGTACCGAGCGGGCCGCCCCTGGGGGCGGCCCGCTGTCGTTGGTGGCGCCATCGCTGGTGGCACCCTCGGCGATAAGGGGGCGACCTCACTCCCCGGCCGCGGTGGAGGCCTCATCCTGGGCGGGCGCGTCACTTGCGGGCGTCACCTCGACCACCTCGGGCTCGCTGGCCGGGGCCGCACCGGGCGCGTCGGCCGCCGCCGGCAGGGCGGCACTCGCCACCAGCGCCTCGCGGATCTCCTCGACCAGCTCCCGGGCACGGCTGACGTGCAGCGCCATCACCAGCGCATGGTTGGCGAAGGGCCCGAAGCCCGAGCCGCTCATCACCAGCGGGCTCCACAGCCGGCGCTGGGTCATGGCCAGCTCGGCACGCAGCCGCTCCCAACGCTCGACGACGCCGGCCTCGGCCAGGGCATCGGCCTGGTCGCGCTGCACCCCCTCGAGCATCTGCACCAGCGCCCAGCCGGTGCCGCGCGCCTCGAAGAAGACGTTGTCGACCCGATACCAGGGGGTGCCGGCGGGCAGCGCCTCGGTGTCGATGGCTAGCTCCCGCAGCAGCTGGTGCGACCCGGCACCGGAGGCGAGGCGCACGCCGAGGTCGTCGAGCCGCGCCTCCACATCGGCCAGCCAGCGCGGCAGCCCCGCCCCGGGGCTGAAGCCCTCGGCCTGCATGCCGGTCATCATCGACAGCTGGCGATCCAGGGCCGCCACCGCCTCGCCCAGGTGCGTTTCAGTGGCGGGCCGGTACCAGTCGAGGCCGTCACCGGCCAGGCCGCGGATCGCCGCCTCCAGCTCCCCGGCCTCCCCGGGATGCATCGAGGGCAGCGCCCGCGCCAGGTCCTGGGCCTGGCGCAGCACGCCGCGCTCCCAGCTGGGCATGTTGTCGAGCCACAGCCCGGGCGGCAGGCGGTCGTTGCGCAGGTAGCCGCCAGGCTTGGCGTAGAGGGTCTCGACGATGGAGGCCAGGGTGGCCACCGTCACCGCTCCACGGGCGGCGGGTTCGGCGCCGGCATCACCGCGGCGTTCCATGGGCACCTGCTCCACGCTGTGCACCGCCGGGGTGCGGCTCCACCAGGCCCCGAGGGCCAGGGTCACCACCACATAGAGCAGCAGCAGACCCAGCAGTGGCTTCCAGATCCAGCCGTAATCGGGGCGCTCCAGCGCCTCGACCCTCTTGCGACGCCTGGCGTCGCCCTTGCGTGTCCAAGCCATGGTCAGATTCCTTTTCGATACGAGACCGGGCGGTTGCGACAACGTGGCGCACCCTGGCAGGCGGCCGGCGCTGAAGGGGCGCCCATCCGTAGGGTATCCTAGCACCCGAGCCGCCCGTGCGGTGAGCGCCTGCGGGGCCGGAACCCGACCGGCCCCGCGGGGTCTGAACGCCAGCGGCGACGCCAGTCGCCATGCCAACGCCAACCAAGGACAGGATGCCCCATGAACGTTGTACGCCACCTCGCCCTCGCCCTGCTGCTTGTGCTGCCGCTCGCCGCCCAGGCCCAGTGGTTCGGCGGCGATGATAACAAGGAGTTCCTGCCGGTACTGGAAGCCTTCCAGCCCAGCGCCTGGCACGACGGCGACACCCTCTACGTCGGCGTCGAGGCCGCGCAGGGCTACTACCTCTACCGCCACCGTTTCGAGGTCGCCTCCGAGGTCGCCCTGGGCGAGCCGGTGCTCCCCGAGGGGCGCTTCACCAGCGACGAGTTCCTCGGCGACGTCTACACCTTCCGCGAGCGCGTGGTCTTCGAGGTGCCGCTCGAGGAGGCGCATCGCGGCGGTCTGCCGCTGACCCTCACCTTCCAGGGCTGCGCCGATGCCGGCCTCTGCTACCCGCCGGAGCGAGTCGAGATGACGGCCGCCCAGCAGCAGGCGCCGCCCGCCTTCGCCGACTGGCAGCCCGCTGAGGCATCGGCCGAGGATGGCAAGGATAAAGGTGACGCCCGGCCGACCGAGACCGCCGCTGCCGGCGGCGACCCGGCCCCGCGCAGCGAGGATGGCCGCTTCCAGGCGCTGGTGGCCGAGGCGAGCCTGCCGCTGGCCCTGGGCCTCTTCTTCCTGGCAGGCCTCGGGCTCACCTTCACCCCCTGCGTGCTGCCGATGGTGCCGATCCTCTCCTCGATCATCGTCGGCCAGAATCCCAGCCGGCCGCGCGCCTTCGTGCTCTCCGCCAGCTATGTAATGGGCATGGCGCTCACCTATGCCGCGGCCGGCGTGCTGATGGGCCTGTTCGGTGCCGGCCTCAACCTCCAGGCGCGGCTGCAGTCGGCGCCGGTGCTCATCACCTTCGCACTGCTCTTCACCCTCTTCGCCCTGGCCATGTTCGGTGCCTTCGAGATGCGCCTGTCGCCGCGCCTCGCCACGCGCATCGACGCCTGGCAGGCACGCGCCCAGCGCAGCGGCCCCGCGGGACTGGCGCTGGCCGGGGCACTCTCGGTGCTGGTGGTCTCGCCCTGCGTCTCCGCCCCACTGGCCGGCGCCCTGGTGTTCATCTCCTCCACCGGCGACGCCGCGATGGGGGGCGCCGCCCTGCTCGCCCTGGGCCTCGGCATGGGCGTGCCGCTCCTGCTGGTGGGCACCTTCGGCACCACCCTGCTGCCACGCACCGGCGGCTGGATGAACGGGGTCAAGGTGGCCTTCGGCATCCTGCTGCTGGGCGTGGCGATCTGGCTGGTGGAGCGCCTGCTGCCTGCCAGCGTGGTGCTGCTGCTGTGGGCGGCCCTGGCGGCGGGCACCGCCCTGGCGCTGGGCGCCATGTCCACCAACCTCCCCCAGGGGTGGCCGCGAGCACGCCAGGCGCTGGGGCTGCTGCTGCTGGCCTGGGGCCTGGCGCTGGTGCTGGGCGCGGCCGGCGGGGCCAGCGACCCGTTGCGCCCGCTCGCCCCGCTCACGGTCGCCAACGGCGGCGGTTCCCCAGGCGGCCAGCCGGCCCAGGCGGTGACCACCGTGGACGAGCTCGGCGAGCTGCGCCAGGCGCTCGCCGCGCTGCCCGAGGAGCGGGTCGCCTTCGTCCACTTCACCGCCGACTGGTGCATCTCCTGCAAGCAGCTCGAGCGCCAGGTCTATCCCGACCCGCGGGTGGCGGAGCCGCTGGCCGCCTTCGCCCGCATCAACGTCGATGTCACCGACACCGACGCCACCTCCCGCGAGCTGCTCGACCGCTTCGAGCTGTTCGGCCCCCCCAGCCTACTGTTCTTCCGGGACGGCGAGGAGATTCGCGAGGCGCGCATCCTCGGCGAACCGGATGCCGAGGCGCTGGCCCGACACCTCAACGGCATGCTCGACTGGCTCGAGACACGGCCCGCCGAGCGCGCCTGAGGCGCCTGCAAAGACGCCGTTCACGCCCCTCGGCGGGGGCGTGAACGGCGTTTTCGTCTACGCTGGACATACCCACGGTTTTTCGGCAAACTCCGCCGACACCCCTTTTCACGGCCTTTAGAGGCGGAAGAGTCGTCATCTTGCCGCGATCTAATAGAAGTTGGTCATGGTTGACAGCGCCGGGCCAACGGCCATCCACCGCATTCAACCGATCGGGACGAACGTCATGGATATCCGCAAGGTCAAGAAGCTGATCGAGCTGCTGGAAGAGTCGAACATCAGCGAAATCGAGATCCAGGAGGGGGAGGAGTCGGTGCGCATCAGCCGCCACCCCAACGGCGTCAACTGGCAGGCCCTCATGCCCCAGGGCTATGCCGCCCCGGCCCAGCCCAGTGCCCCCGCCGCCCCGGCACCCGCCGCCCCGGCACCCGCCGAGGCCGCGGAGCCGGCCGCCGAGGGCCCCAGCTTCCAGGGGCAGGCCATCAACTCGCCCATGGTGGGTACCTTCTACCGCTCCCCGGCGCCGGGCGCCAAGCCCTTCATCGAGGTGGGCTCCAGCGTCAAGAAGGGCGAGACGGTGTGCATCGTCGAGGCCATGAAGATGATGAACCAGATTGAGGCCGATCGCGACGGCGTGATCGAGGCGATCCTGGTCGAGGACGGCGAGCCGGTGGAGTTCGACCAGCCGCTGGTCGTCATCGCCTGAACCACGCCTCCTCCTTCATTCACCCGACACTGGCGGACCCATCATGCTGGACAAGGTACTCATCGCCAATCGCGGCGAGATCGCCCTGCGCATCCTGCGCGCCTGCAAGGAGCTGGACATCAGGACGGTGGCGGTACACTCCAAGACCGACCGTGAGCTGATGCACGTGCGCCTGGCCGACGAGGCCGTGTGCATCGGCCCGGCCCCCTCGGCCCAGTCCTACCTCAACATCCCGGCGCTGATCAGCGCCGCCGAGGTCACCGACACCAGCGCCATCCATCCCGGCTACGGCTTCCTCTCGGAGAACGCCAACTTCGCCGAGCAGGTCGAGCGCTCCGGCTTCACCTTCATCGGTCCCAGGGCCGAGACCATCCGCCTGATGGGCGACAAGGTCAGCGCCATCGAGGCGATGAAGAAGGCCGGCGTGCCCACGGTGCCGGGCTCCGACGGCCCGCTGCCCGAGGACGACGAGGCCCAGATCCTCGCCACCGCCCGGCGCATCGGCTACCCGGTGATCATCAAGGCCGCCGCCGGCGGCGGCGGGCGCGGCATGCGCGTGGTGCACACCGAGGCGCACCTGCTCTCCGCAGTGAACGTGACCCGTACCGAGGCCCACTCCGCCTTCGGCGACGGCACCGTCTACATGGAGAAGTTCCTCGAGAAGCCGCGCCACGTCGAGGTGCAGGTGCTGGCCGACGGCCAGGGCAACGCCATCCACCTCTACGACCGCGACTGCTCGCTGCAGCGCCGCCACCAGAAGGTGATCGAGGAGGCCCCCGCGCCGATGCTCGACCCCAAGGCGCGTGCCGAGGTGCTCGAGGCGTGCCGCGAGGCGTGCATCACCATCGGCTACCGCGGCGCCGGCACCTTCGAGTTCCTCTACGAGGACGGCCAGTTCTTCTTCATCGAGATGAACACCCGGGTCCAAGTGGAGCATCCGGTCACCGAGATGGTCACCGGCGTGGATATCGTCAAGGAACAGCTGCGCATCGCCTCCGGCCTGCCGCTCTCGATCCGCCAGGAGGACGTCGCCGTCTCCGGCCATGCCTTCGAGTGCCGCATCAACGCCGAGGACCCGCGCACCTTCATGCCCTCCCCGGGCAAGGTGAGCCTCTACCACCCGCCGGGCGGCCTGGGCGTGCGCATGGACTCCCACGTCTACACCGGCTACACGGTGCCGCCCCACTACGACTCGCTGATCGGCAAGCTGATCACCTGGGGCGCCGACCGCCAGACCGCGCTGACGCGCATGCGCATCGCCCTGGACGAGCTGCTGGTGGAGGGCATCAAGACCAACACCGACCTGCACAAGGACCTGGTGCGCGACGGCTATTTCCAGCAGGGTGGGGTCAATATCCACTACCTGGAGAAGAAGCTGGGGCTCTAGCCTCGAGGCAGGCGGCATAGCGCCCGAGCGCCTCTCCAGGGCTAGCCGCGAGGGGCGCCGGGGACAGGCTTGAAAGGGTCCTATTCCAAGGATGAAATCGGTAGCGCCCAGGGACGGGTTCACAGCGCCCCTGCACAAGCCTGTCACCGGGTCAGTCCCGAGCCTCCTGCACGCTCGACCAGGACCTCCGGGCCTGAACCCGGCGCCCCTCACCGCCGCACCACGCCATCATTCCGGGCCGCATCGTCACGCCATGCGGCCTGTTCACTCCTGAACCACCACGGAAGCGCCCATGCCCTGGCTGCAACTCAAGGCCCGTATCGCCCCGGAACAGGCCGAGTCCCTCGAGGAGCTGCTGCTCGCCGAGGGCGCCACCGCCATCACCCTGCAGGACGCCCACGACGACCCGGTGTTCGAGCCCGAGCGCGGCAGCACCCCGCTGTGGCACGAGACCGTGCTCACCGGCCTCTACGACGACCTCGAGGGGGTCGACGCCATGCTCGATCGGGTGCGCCAGGCCTGGGCCGTCGAGAGCCCCGAGGAGCCCTGCCCCGAGATCGAGGTGGAGCTGCTCACCGACCGCGACTGGGAGCGCGAGTGGATGGAGGACTTCCAGCCGCTGCAGATGGGCCAGCGGCTGTGGATCGTGCCCAGCTGGCACGCGCCGCCGGAGCCCGGCGCAGTGAACCTGCACCTCGACCCGGGGCTCGCCTTCGGCACCGGCACCCACCCCACCACTGCGCTATGCCTGGCGTGGCTCGACGGCCTGGCGGTGAGCGAGGCCCTCGACGGCCAGGCGGTGCTCGACGTCGGCACCGGCTCCGGGATACTGGCCATCGCCGCCCTCCGGCTCGGCGCGGCGCGGGCGGTGGGCACCGACATCGATCCCCAGGCGCTCACCGCGAGCCGCGACAACGCCGAGCGCAACGAGGTGGCCGAGGCAGCCCTGCGGCTCTGCTACCCGGAACAGCTCGACGATGCCGAGGCCTTCCCCATCGTGGTCGCCAACATCCTCGCCGGCCCCCTGGTGGAGCTGGCGCCGATGATCGCCGGCCACGTGGCCCCCGGCGGGCGCCTGGCGCTCTCCGGCATCCTCGAGGCCCAGGCCGAGGCAGTGCTCGAGGCCTACCGCGAGCAGGGGCTGGTGATGGACGAGCCGGCGTGCCGCGAGGGCTGGGTGCGCCTCACCGGTCGCCGTCCCGGCTGAGCCGGCCCCGGCTCGCCACTTCACCCCATCTCCTCGGGGGCGTATGATATGCCCCCTTTCCGCCAACGCTCCGAGCCATGTCCGAGACCCAGCCGCCAGCGCCGCGCATCGGCCACCACGCCCTTGGCAACCGGGTGATCCTGGCCCCCATGGCCGGCGTCACCGACCGCCCCTTCCGGCAGCTCTGCCGCCGCCTGGGTGCCGGCCTGGTGGTGGGCGAGATGGTCACCGCCGACCCCAGCCTGTGGCACACCCGCAAGTCCCGGCTGCGCATGGACCATAGCGGCGAGCCGGGCCCACGCAGCGTGCAGATCGCCGGCGGCGATGCCGCTATGCTCGCCGAGGCCGCCCGACTCAACGCCGAGATGGGTGCCGAAATCATCGACATCAACATGGGGTGCCCGGCTAAGAAGGTGTGCAACAAGGCCGCCGGCTCCGCGCTGCTGCGCGACGAGGCGCTGGTCGCCGAGATCCTCGAGGCGGTGGTGGCCGCGGTGGAGGTGCCGGTGACGCTCAAGATCCGCACCGGCTGGTGCGCCGAGAGCAACAATGGCGTGCGCGTGGCCCGCCTCGCCGAGCAGGCCGGCATCCAGGCCCTGGCGGTCCACGGCCGCCATCGCCAGCAGCGCTACACCGGCCACGCCGAGTACGACACCATCGCCGCCATCAAGGCTGCGGTGGGGATCCCGGTGTTCGCCAATGGCGATATCGACTCGCCGCACAAGGCCGCCGCCGTCCTCGACTATACTGGGGCGGATGCGGTGATGGTCGGTCGCGGCGCCCAGGGCAACCCCTGGATCTTCCGCGAGATCGACCACTACCTGCGCCACGGCGAGACGCTGGCGCCGCCGAGCGACGACGAGCGTGCCGGGGTGCTGCGCGACCACCTCGACGCCCTCCACGCCTTCTACGGCGAACACATGGGCGTGCGGATCGCTCGCAAGCACGTCGGCTGGTACCTGGCCGGCGACGCCCGCCTCGACGAGGCGCGGCGCGGCGAGCTCAAGGGGTGCTTCAACCGCCTCGAGAGCCGCCACGAACAGCACCGTTTCATCGACGATCTCTTCGGTCATGCCCGCCCGTCGGCCGCCGCGCCGCGCGAGCCGGGCGCGACCTCGAAAGGAACACGAGCCGCATGACCAGCCACGCCCTACCCTCCGACCCAGCGCTTACCCAAGGCCGCCCGCTCGACGATGACGCGCCTGACCTCGCCGCTCCCCAGGGTGGCCAGCAGCCCCTTCGCGAGGCGGTCGACCTCGCCATGCGCCGCTACTTCGCCCACCTCGACGGCGGCGACGTCACCGGCCTCTACGCCATGGTCATGGCCGAGGTCGAGGCGCCGCTGCTGGCCGCGGTGCTCGACCATACCCAGGGCAACCAGACCCGCGCCGCCGAGATGCTCGGCCTCAATCGCGGCACCCTGCGCAAGAAGCTCAAGCAGTATGACCTGATCTGACCCCGTTCCGGCGAAGGGAGCCCAGGGGCTCCCTTTCGCGTGTCGCCCCAGGGTCGACACGGCCTCGCCCCGTTCCTTCATGCCAGTAGAGAGTGACCCCATGGCCCAAGCCTCCCCCACCCCGGTTCGCCGCGCGCTGATCAGCGTCTCCGACAAGACCGGCATCGTCGACTTCGCCCGCGGGCTCGCCGAGCACGGCGTCGAGCTGCTCTCCACCGGCGGCACCTTCCGCCTGCTCCAGGAGAACGGCATCGCGGTCACCGAGGTCTCCGAGCACACCGGCTTCCCCGAGATCATGGACGGCCGGGTCAAGACCCTGCACCCCAAGATCCACGGCGGCATCCTGGGTCGCCGCGGCCAGGACGACACGGTGATGGCCGAGCACGACATCGCGCCCATCGACATGGTGGTGGTCAACCTCTACCCCTTCGCCCAGACGGTGGCCAGGCCCGACTGCACCCTGGAGGACGCCATCGAGAACATCGATATCGGCGGGCCCACCATGGTGCGTGCCTGCGCCAAGAATCATGCCCACACCACCATCGTGGTGGATGCCGGCGACTATGCTCGGGTGCTGGGCGAGATCGCCGCCCAGGACGGTGCGGTGAGTGACGCCACCCGCTTCGACCTGGCGGTCAAGGCCTTCGAACACACCGCCGGCTACGACGCCGCCATCGCCGACTACCTCGGCCAGCGGGTGCCCGGCGGCGAGGATGGCTTTCCGCGCACCTACAACCTGCAGTTCGTCAAGAAGCAGGCCATGCGCTATGGCGAGAACCCCCACCAGAACGCCGCCTTCTATGTCGAGGCCGACGCCAGCGAGCCCAGCGTGGCCACCGCCGAGCAGCGCAACGGCAAGGCGCTCTCCTTCAACAACGTCGCCGACACCGATGCCGCCTTCGAGTGCGTGAAGGCCTTCACCGAGACCGCCTGCGTGATCGTCAAGCACGCCAACCCCTGCGGCGTAGCGGTGGGTTCCAGCGCTCTGGAGGCCTACGACAAGGCCTTCGCCACCGACCCCACCAGCGCCTTCGGCGGCATCATCGCCTTCAACGTGCCGCTGGATGCCGAGACCGCCCGCGCCATCATCGACCGCCAGTTCGTCGAGGTGATCATCGCCCCCGGGATCGAGGAACAGGCCGCGGCGATCGTCGCCGAGAAGCAGAACGTGCGCCTGCTCGACGTCGGCGCCCACTGGCCCGGCAAGCGCGAGCACGCCCACGATTTCAAGCGCGTCACCGGCGGCCTACTGGTCCAGGACCGCGACCTGGGCATGGTGGGTCGCGACGAGCTCACCGTGGTCACCGAGCGGGTACCCACCGAGCAGGAGCTGCGTGACCTGGCCTTCGCCTGGAAGGTGGCCAAGTACGTCAAGTCCAACGCCATCGTCTACGCTAAGGATGGCCAGACCATCGGCGTGGGTGCCGGCCAGATGAGTCGTGTCTACTCGGCCAGGATCGCCGGCATCAAGGCCGCCGACGAGGGCCTCTCGGTGCCGGGCTCGGTGATGGCCAGTGACGCCTTCTTCCCCTTCCGCGACGGCATCGACGCCGCCGCCGCCACCGGCATCGCCGCGGTGATTCAGCCCGGCGGCTCCATGCGCGATCAGGAGGTGATCGACGCCGCCAACGAGGCTGGCATCGCCATGGTGTTCACCGGGATGCGCCACTTCCGCCACTGACGCCTGCGGCGAGGCGCAAGGCACAAGGAGCAAGGAGCAAGG
>NZ_AXCA01000206.1:0-20558 GCF_000475415.1 Halomonas sp. PBN3
GCATGTCGCGCTTTTTGGTCAAAAGCGAGGTAGGCAGATTGTCGAACTTTGATTTCGAGTACACGATCAACAACCACACCTGGCCATCATCGAGGGTGTTGTAGTAGATCACGCGCACACCACTTCTCTTGCCGCTCCCCTGACGTCGCCAGCGCACCTTGCGTACACCACCCGTACCGGGCTCGACCCGTTGCTTCAGGTGCGGCAGAAAGGCCGTATACTTGCGGAACCTCCAAAACGGCAGCAGCATATGCCACCGTCGGGGGCTGCCGATCTGCCGGGCGAGCGCCGGCTCCTTGTCGCGCAGCTCCTGGAAGAAGCGGTCCAGCACCTGCAGATAGCGCCAAGCCAGCAACGCGCAGGGCACGATGCCCACCACCAGGGCGCTGGCCAGGAGTTCATGAAGGCGTTCTGGGGGCATCGGCGGGGTCCCGTTAGAGGTAAACTAGCGTAACGGCGCCCAAACTCGCGTTAGACGCGCCAAGATGATAAGGTAACAAAATGTTTCAAAACGTCACCGCCACGGTGCACCGCGGTCGCCCGAGGGTATCATGCTTACCAATTACCGCGGCGACAGCATGACGGCCTGAGGGGCACCCCATGTTGAAATGGCTTTTTGCCAAGAAACCACCCGTTCGCTGCTGGGCGATCAAGCAGGTCGACCCCGGCATGCTGCACCTGTGCGAGCTCGGCACCCTGCAGACCGACCTCAAGCCCGAACAGGCGCTGCATCAGGTACGCACCGGCCAGTACCAGGGCCCGGTGCAGATGGGCGACACCGGCATCGTGCTGCACAGCCAGCTGTTCGCCTTGCTGATTCCCGAACAGGAGCTCAGCCTGGATGACCAGTACACCGCCCATTGGCAAGGCGTGACCTGGGAGATAGCCAAGGTGCCCCAGCGCTGCTGGACCTGGAGCGGCAAGCTCGAGCCGGTGCGCAACCCCAACGGGCCGGTGCCGCGCTGGCTCAGCGTGGAGGACGTCAGCGAGCTGCGCCAGAAGGCCAGCGCCCAGCATACCCCCAGCGTCGAAGCGGCCTTCCGCGCCGAGAACGACCTGGAATCACCCGACAAGGACGTCGAGGCCGCCATTCGCGACGCTCAGCGCCAACGCCAGGTGAAGGACGCCTGGGGCTGGCGCAACGACGACTGAGCCCGCGAACGCCGCGGTCCCGTGACGCTTCCCCGCGAGGCCCACCATGACCCACCCCCACGAGACGCCCCCGCTGACCGCCGACGAGCTGCGCCTGCTCACGGTGGAGAGCCGCGCCAGGGCGCTGTTCCTCTATCACCCCACCCCGCTCTTCGAGCTCGACCCCGAAGGGCGCTTCCGCCATGCCAACCTGGCCGCGGCGCGCTTCGCCGACCTCAACGAGCAGGAGGGCAAGGGCGTGCACTTCTCGCGCTTCATCGCCCCGGCGCACCGCGAGCGGGTCGAACGCAACTTCCAGCGCGCCCTGGGCGGCAAGCCGTCGCGCTGCGCGGCGGAGGTGATCAACCTGACCGGCCACCATCACCGGGTGGAGATGGACATGCTGCCCATCGCCTGCGAGCGCGGCATGCTCGGGGTCTATGTGCTGCTGCACCCCCGCCAGGAGCCGGTGCCCCGGCCCCCGGGTGACGCCAGCGCCCCGCACGACATGGCGGCCACGCGCCTGCTGGAGGCGATCCCGCTGGGCACCGCGCTGCTCGACCTGACCCGCCAGGACTATCCGGTGCTGGGGTGCAACCAGGCGCTGTGCCGGCTGCTGGACATGCCCCGCGACGTGATCGAGGGCCACCAGCTGCCGGTGCTGCGCGAGCGCGAGAGCCTGGCGGTGCGCCAGCTGCACACCGCCCTGGCGCGGCGCCAGCCGATACGTGAACGGCTCACCCTCACCCGCCGCGGCGGCCAGCCGCTGCCCATCCAACTCTATCTGCAGCCGCTGGAAGCGGCCGACGGCGATAGCGAGGCCGTCCGGCAGATGCTGGCGCTGCATGTGCCGCTGCACGATACCGATAGCGGGTCCCGGGCGATGGAGCGGGGGCTGGTGCTGTGAGGGGTGAGGGGGTAAGGGGTGAGGTGCCCTATTGCAGTAACCAATGGGCAGGCGCTTCAAGCCTCATGCACTCGAGTCGCCCCTGCGGCCAGAAGCGAGGATAGTAACTGCTGCGCCCCATCGCCTCGAAACAGGTGGCCGACGAGTCCCTGGAAAGCGCGTGGAGCGACACGCCTGCGACCGCTTGATAACCCAGCATCAGCATCATCAACGACCACAGCAGGGTGCCCTTGAGACCCGCCTGGGAAACCGTGTCGTGCTGCTCATGAGGCGCCTGTCGTGGGCGAAAGCCCAGGGCCAGGCCCACCACCAGGGCCAGGGTCAAGGCACTGACCGGCATCACCTGGGCACCGGCGAACTGCACATTGACCAGCACGCTCACGAACCCCAGCACCACACAGGCATAGAGCGGCTGATGGGCCGCGTCCAGGCTCATGACCCGGCGACGAATATCGAGACACGCCTTGAGCGTCACCGCCAGGAGCAGCAAGGCCAGCGGCAGCCCCCACTCCGCGGCGATATTCAGGAAGAGGTTGTGTGCATGGGCGCTGCGCAGCTGACCGTCGTCGGCGAAGCCCATGGGCCCCAGCCCCAGCGGGAAATGCTGCCAGGCGTAGCGCAGTGAATCACTCCAAAGCGCCAGGCGCCCGCTGCTCGAGGTGATATCACGCAGGAAGGGAGACGCCGCCGTCTCCTGCACCAGGGGGTTCAGCAGCCACCACCCCAGCAGCCCCAGCAGCGCAGACACCGCCAGGGTCGCCAGCGGCCAGCGGGCGGCCCGGCCGAACAGCCAGAGCACCAGCAGCGAGCCCGTGATCAGGCCGAGCAAGGCAGCGCGGCTCTCCGAGACCCATAGCATCCACCACCAGACGCCCAGCGGCACGCTCACCAGCGCCGCTGCCAGCCAGGAGGGACGCGGGCGCACCACCACATAGAGTAGCGCCAGGGGCATGACCCCCGCCGCCACATCGGCGAAGAAACGCACGTTATCGAAGCCGGGACCGAAGTCGTGGCGATTGCCGAAGTCCCAGACCAGCGAGATATGATCGAGCGCCAGCACGGCATAGACAAGGCAGAAGAGTGCCGCGCCGGCCCCCAGCAGCCGCCAGCCCCACGTCGACAGACACGGCGTGGCCACCGCCACCAGCAGGATCAACGCCGCCAGCAGCGCCAGATAGCTCAACTCCAGCAGCGCCACCCGGGGCAGCGGCGCCAGCAGCACCGCCGCGACGATCAGCGCCAGGGTCGGCAGCGCCACCAGCTTGCGAGGGCCCTGCCAGGCCAGCGAGAGCTTGGCATAGAGCTCACGCCTCAGGGCCAGGCCGGCGACCAGCAGCGTCGCCCCGGTGATCAGCCATTGGGCGATACGCTGCAGGGTAAAGGGCGTGCCGGGCAGATATTGCCAGGGGAGAATAACGGAGGCGGCAAGGCCAAACAACAGCGCCACTATCCACCAGCCTCGCAGCTGACACCTGGTAGGCATTGTCATATCCCTGATCAACCCTTCCTTGCAATGAAAACACGTCCCGGGAGTGGAAAAGTGTGCTTCTCCCTAAATCAGACGATCAATGACATCCCGCCCGACAGAAGCGGGCTGGATAAAAAAGTGTCATGAAGCGATCAAGTTGAACCACACCCGAGGCTTCTTATGATCAAAAAAGAGGGCCGGAAGACCGGCCCTCATACTGCAGAAATCAAGCAAAATCAGCTATTGATAAGTTCACCAATATCCACATCATCACCAATAGGAACAGAAACTTCATCACCACGCGGTCCGGTACCAACTAAAGATTTAACGCCATTATTATCTTCCAAACTAACAGTGTGTGCACCACTACTATTTGTACAGGCACTCCAATTATAACTGCCGATGTTATCTGAAACATTACCTGATGCAATAAGAGCAGTCCGTGCGGCAGAGAGCTCTTGCTCACATGCAGCTTCGGCAGCACGATCCTGATAATTAGAGTACTGCGGAATCGCAATCGCCGACAGAATGCCAATGATCGCCACCACGATCAGCAGTTCGATCAGGGTAAAGCCGCGCTGTGCGCCTGTATTCTTCATTGAATCACCTTTCTGTGTTGCGCTGGTGTGGGCCTTACCCCGCAGCGCGTTGCCAAGTCGTCGTTGTCGAGCCCTGTCAGCAAGGGCTCGGGCGAAACCATACACCATCCGGTTGTCGGGTACAGGGCCATGCCGGCAACCGTGCTCAGGCGTCAGGGTAAGGTAACAGGATGTAACAATCAACCGCTGGCGGAACGGTTCGTTGGCTAGCGGTTGTGTATTTGATGCAGGTCAAGAGGCTGGGCGAGCCCTGTGCCTGCCGGCTGCCTCTTCGGGTCACCGGGCGGTTCGTCCCTTGTACCCGCCGACCGCCCCTCCGGGTCAGACCCTGGCCGCGGCATCTGCCGCCCGCAAGGGGGCAAGAAACGGCCGAGCACCCTCCGCCAGGGTCTGACCCACGGGGCTAGTTGCCTCTGCCCTTGCCGCTATTGCCTTTGTTCCCCCCTTGACCGGGGCTATCCCAGTCGAACTCTGCATCGGGAAAATTCTCCTGACATTGGCGCTGCGCACCGCCTCCGGGAGGGGCATCTTGGCACCATTCCAGATTCCCGGGACCGCCGCCGGGGCCACCCTCATTGGGAGGCGGCGTCGTTACTTCCTCATCCTCCGGCTCCGTGCCACCTTCTTCACCGCCTTCACTACCGCCACCCGCTTCAGGTTCTCCGGCTGCGACGATGCAATGTCTCAGTGTCACTGGAAAGGTATGAGTACAGTGCCAGCCGGCGCTATCACGGGTCAGGGTCACATCCCATTCACCACGTCCAGCGGTGATGGTGGCCTGGCCGTCGGCAGGATAGACGATCTCGGTGACGCCATTGGACGCGGGGGCGGCCGAGAGCTCGTGCAGGTAGGCCTCCACCGGGGTCTTCATGGCGGTGGCCTCGGCCAGGGCGGCGCCGGCCTGGGCGCGGAGGCGGTAGTCGCGGTACTGGGGCACGGCGATGGCGGCGAGGATACCGATGATGGCGATGACGATCAGCAGCTCGATCAGCGTGAAGCCGCCGGCGCCGGGTCGGGTGACGCCGGATGGGGGCCGTGGTGTCATGCTCGCCTCGCTGCCGGTGCCTGAAACAGGATGTTACACGATGTTGCGTGGAGGGCATAGGCTGGGCAGCGCGGGGCGCCGGGGGCTAGAATGCCCGCACTCCCCCACCCTCCGACGCACGAGGCCCGATGGTCGAACAGCGCACCGCCCCTTCTTCCGCTTCGCCCCAGGACACCCCGGCGGAGGCCCCGATCCGCGGCCTCAAGGGGCTGGCACGCCGCCTGGTCGACGATGGCCTGATGAGCAGCGCCGCCGCCCAGCGCGCCGAGATGGAGGCCCACGAGGCGCAGATCTCGCTGCTCCAGCACGTGATCGAGAACGGCCTGGTGCCGGTCCGCCAGGCGTGCGTGACGGCCTCGTGGGAGTACGGCATCCCGGCGCTCGACCTGGACGCCCTGCGCCAGGACGTGCTGCCCCCGGCCGAGAGCTTCCCCGAGGAGCTGCTGCGCCGGCTGCAGGTGCTGCCGCTCAAGCGCCAGGGCAACCGCCTGTTGGTGGCGGTGCCCTACCCCGCCACCCTGGTGGGGCTCGACGAGCTGCAGTTCGCCACCGGGCTGACCCCGGAAGGCATCCTGGCGCCGCTGGACCAGCTGCAGGCGCTGCTCGAACAGTACCTGATGCACAGCAGCCGGCGGCTGATGGATGAGCTGGAGGACGCCGACGAGGCGCTGGGCCAGCTGGAGTACGAGGAGCAGGGCAGCGGCGAGGTCGACCTGCAGAGCGAGATGACTTCTGTCAGGGAAGACGGGCCGATCATCAAGTTCGTCAACAAGATCCTGATGGATGCCATCAAGCGCGGCGCCTCGGATATCCACTTCGAGCCCTACGAGACCAGCTTCCGGGTGCGCTTTCGTATCGACGGCATCCTGCACGACGTGGCCCACCCGCCGTTCGGCATGCGCACGCGCATCCTGGCGCGCCTCAAGGTGATGGCGCGGCTGGATATCTCCGAGCGGCGCATCCCCCAGGATGGCGCCATCAAGCTGCGTACCTCCAGCCACCATACCATCGACTTTCGCGTCAACTCGCTGCCCACCGTCTACGGCGAGAAGGTGGTGCTGCGTATCCTCGACCCCAGCTCGGCCAAGATGGGCATCGAGAAGCTGGGCTTCAGCCCCCAGCAGCGCGCGCTGTTCGAGGAGGTACTGTTCCAGCCCCAGGGCATGATCCTGGTCACCGGCCCCACCGGCAGCGGCAAGACGGTGACCCTCTACACCGGCATCAACATGCTCAACGAGGAGGAGCGCAACATCTGCACCGCGGAAGACCCGGTGGAGATCAAGGTGCCGGGGGTCAACCAGGTCAATATCCTGCCCAAGGTGGGGCTCGACTTCGCCAGCGCGCTGCGCGCCTTCCTGCGCCAGGACCCGGATATCGTCATGGTGGGCGAGATCCGCGACCTGGAGACCGCCGAGATCGCGGTGAAGGCCTCGCAGACCGGCCACCTGGTGCTCTCCACGGTGCACACCAACTCGGCGGCGGAGACCCTGACCCGTCTTGCCAACATGGGGCTGGCGCCGTTCAATATCGCCAGCTCGCTGAGCCTGATCATCGCCCAGCGCCTGGCCCGTCGGCTGTGCCCACACTGCAAGCAGAGCACCACCCTGCCCCGCGACACCCTGCGCGACCAGGGCTTCGCCGAGGACGAGCTGGACACCCTGACGCTCTATGAGCCGGTGGGCTGCCGGCGCTGCACCAAGGGCTTCAAGGGGCGCGTGGGTATCTACGAGGTGGTGCCGATCAGCGAGGCGATGAGCGAGCTGATCCTGCGCAACGGCACCTCGCTGGACTTCGACCAGCAGGCCCGCCGCGAGGGCTACCCGGACCTGCGCCACAGCGGCCTGGAGGCGGTGCGCGCCGGGGTCACCAGCCTGGCCGAGGTCAACCGTATCATCAAGGTGTAAACCGCCCGACGAGGAACCTCATGGCCGGTCCCGTACGCTTCAACGAGAAAGAGATCAGCCTGTCGCGCTGGAAATGGGGCGGCAAGAACCCCCGCGGCCAGCGCGTCAAGGGCAATGTGGTGGCCACCTCCCGCGAGGAGGTGGAGAACATGCTGCGCACCCAGCGCATCACGGTGACCTTCATCCGCCGCAAGGGCAAGGTAGGCCGCGGCCTGGGCCGCATCACCAACCGCGACATCATGCTGTTCGCCCGCCAGATGGCGACCATGATCAGCGCCGGCCTGCCGGTGCTGCAGGCCTTCCAGGTGGTCTCGGAGAGCATGCGCAAGCCGGCGATGAGCGCCCTGGTGCAGCGGCTGATGAACGATGTGGCGGGCGGCTCCAGCTTCGCCGAGGCACTGCGCCAGCACCCGCAGCACTTCGACAGCCTGTTCTGCCACCTGATCGACGCCGGCGAGCAGTCGGGCACGCTCGACGGCATGCTCGAGCGCATCGCCATCTACAAGGAGAAGACCGAGTCGCTCAAGTCGCGGGTCAAGAAGGCGCTGTGGTACCCGGCGGCGGTGATCCTGGTGGGCATCGGCGTCAGCGCCCTGCTGCTGATCAAGGTGGTGCCGCAGTTCGAGAGCATGTTCGCCGGCTTCGGCGCCGAGCTGCCCGCCGCCACCCAGTTCACCATCTACCTCTCGGAGCTGGCCCAGGCCTACTGGTGGAAGGCCCTGCTGGCGGTGGTCGGCAGCATCATGCTGCTGCGCTGGAGCATGAAGCTATCACCCGCGGTGACCTACCGCGTGCACGCACTGATGCTGCATATCCCGGTGCTCGGCCAGATACTGCTCAAGTCGGTGATGGCGCGCTTCGCACGCACCCTCTCGACCACCTTCGCCGCCGGCATTCCGTTGATCGAAGCCCTGGGGACCTCGGCGGGCAGTACCGGCAACAAGGTCTACGAGCGCGCCGTGCTGCGGGTGCGCGATGACGTCTCCGAGGGGCAACGCATCCAGTTCGCGCTGCGCATGACCGAGCGCTTCCCGGCGATGATGGTGCAGATGGTGGGCATCGGCGAGGAGTCCGGCGCCCTGGACGCCATGCTGGACCGCGTGGCCACCTACTACGAGGAGGAGGTCGACAACATGGTCGACAGCCTGACCTCGCTGATCGAGCCGTTCATCATCGTGATTCTCGGCACCATGGTGGGCGGCCTGGTGGTCTCGATGTACCTGCCGATCTTCGAGCTGGGCTCGGTGCTATGAAGCGAACCGCGTTCTGCGATCGCTTCCAACGTCCCGTCCAGGTCACTCGCCACGCTGCAGAGCGCATGGCGCTACGGCGTATCAGCCAGGAACAGCTGGAGACGTTGCTGGAGCATGGCTCGATACGGCACAAGGACGACGTTCGTCTATGGATTGCCATGGCGTTGGCGGAACGCCAGGATAATCTGGTATGTGCCGCGGTGGTGCTGGAGGATAGACTGATCGTGAAGACTGTGATGCATCACTTCCCGTGGGAGAATTGATCATGCGGACCACCTACGATGAAGCCGACGATATCCTGGTGCTACACCTGGCCGACAAAGCCATCACCAGAGAGGTCTCACAGGACTGGAACACGCATATCAGCTACGCAGACGATGGGACCATCGTCGAGGTGGTGATTCTTGAGGCTTCGCGACTCGGGGCCTGGCCGCTACTCAAGAGCGACGCCGCGTGATGCCTGCCCAGGGCTCTCCCGAGTCGAGATCGCACCACCCCGGCACCATGGAAACGCGCCAAAGGACTCCGCCTTGCTAGACCTCCCTGTTACCCTGCTGCTGCTGGCGGCCCTGCTGGGGCTGTGCCTGGGCAGCTTTCTCAATGTGGTGATCGTGCGGCTGCCGGTGATGCTGATGCGTGGTTGGCGAGCCGAGGCGCGCGAGGCGCTGGAGCTGCCCGAGGAGCACCAACCCCCCTTCAACCTGGCCACTCCGCGCTCGCTGTGCCCGCGCTGCGAGACACCCATCGCCTGGCATGACAATCTGCCGCTGCTGGGCTGGCTGAAGCGGCGTGGGCGCTGCGCCCACTGCGGCACGCGCATCAGTGCCCAGTACCCGCTGGTGGAACTGGCCGGCGGGGTGCTGGCGGTGGCCGTGGTGGCGCTGTATGGCGTTGGCTTTCAGGCCGGCTTCGTGCTGGCGGCGTGCCTGGCCTTGCTGGTCATGGCGGTGATCGACCTGCGCACCCAGCTGCTGCCGGACGTGTTGACCCTGCCGCTGCTGTGGGCGGGCCTGCTCTACCAGGTGCTGTTCCAGCCGCTGATGCTGGAAAGCGCGGTGATCGGCGCCATGGCCGGCTACCTGGCGCTGTGGAGCGTCTACTGGCTGTTCCGGCTGATCACCGGCAAGGAGGGCATGGGCTACGGCGACTTCAAGCTGCTTGCCGCCCTGGGCGCCTGGCTGGGCTGGCAGGCCCTGCCGCTGCTGCTGATCCTCTCCGCCGGGGTCGGCGCGCTGCTCGGCATCCTCATCCAACTGGCCGTCCCCCGGCTACGCGGCGCCCCCATGCCCTTCGGCCCCTACCTGGCGCTGGCCGGCTGGATCGCCCTGCTCGGCGGTGACCCGCTGATGGGCCCCTACCGCGCCATGGTGGGCTTGTGACGGCGCGCGGCGGCGACAAGCCGCCGCGCGTCTTCCCCAGCTTGCCCCTATTGCCCATAACCCAGCACCCAGGCGGGCAAGGTCAGCGACAGCGCCGGGATGAAGGTGGTCAGCAGCACCACCGGCAGGTAGGCCCCCAGCAGCAGCACCAGGGTGGGTCGCAGCATGCGACTCAGGCTGCTGCCACCGACCAGCGCCCCAAAGTAGAGGATCGGCGCCGTCGGCGGGGTGATCAGCCCCATGCCGAGGTTGGTGGCGATGATGGCGGCAAACTGCACCGGGTCGATCTCCAGCGCCTGCACCAGCGGCATCAGCATCGGCGTGGCCAGCAGGATGCCGCTGACATCCTCCATGAACATGCCGATCAGCAGCAGGAAGAGGTTGAGCAAGAGCATCAGCAGCAGCGGGTTCTCGGTGACGCCAAGAAACCCTTCGAGCACCATCTGCGGCACGTTCTCCATGGTCAGCATGCGCGCCAGCATCGCCGAGAAGAACACCAGCACCAGCAGCGTGCCGGCGGTCTGCCCGGCGCGCCACAGCACGCCGTGCAGGTCGGCCAGGCGCAGTTCGCGGTAGTACCAGATACTGATGGGTATGGCGTAGAGCACGGCGATGGCCGCGGCCTCGGTGGGCGTGGTCACGCCACCATAGATGCAGCCAAGGATGATCATGGGCATGGCCAGGCCCAGCGCCGCGCGGCGCGTCTGTCCGGCGATGTCACGCACCACCACGGGTAACGGGGCCGGCTCGGGCTTCTCCAGCGGCATGTGGCGGGTCAGTACGCGGTTCCAGAAGCAGAACAGCATGACCAGCAACACCCCGGGCAACACCGGCGCCAGGAAGGAGGCGGTGACCGAGGTGCCCGACACCCAGCCGTAGATGATCATCGAGGCGCTGGGCGGGATCAGCAGCGCCAGCACCGCCGAGGTGGAGACCAGCGCGGTGGCATAGCCGCGGTCGTAACCGCGCTCCACCATGCGCGGGATCATGATCTTGCCCACCGCGGCTACCGCCGAGGAGGCCATGCCCGAGATGGCCCCGAACACCGCGGTGGTCATGATCACCACCACCCCGAGCCCGCCATGCAGACGCCCGAAGACGGCATCGGCCAGGCCCACCAGGCGATTGGCGATGCCGCCCTGCCCCATCAGGTTACCGGCGATGATATACAGCGGCAGCGCCACCAGGATCAGCGAGGACATCTGGCCGAAGCCCGCCCCGACCAGGAACGAAGCGCTGCCGAAATCGCCCACCAGGAACAGCAGCAACACCGCCGCCGCGAAGCACAGCGGCACCGGCACGCCGATCAGCAGCAGTACCACCAGCAGCAGGACGTCCAGCAGGATGATGCTATTCACGCGGCCTCCTTGTCATACACCAGGCGGCGCAGGTTATCCACGCACTCCACCAGCAGGTAGAAGGTCATCAGGCCGAGCCCGGCGGGAATGCTGGCCTGGATCAGCCACACCGGCACACGCAGCTCGGTACTGCGCATGTTCATCTGCCACGACCACTCCACCAGGCCGAGGGCCCACCAGGTCATCCAGGCGCAGATGATCACCGCCAGCAGCGAGGCGACCCAGTGCACCCAGCGCTTGGGGGTCTCGCCGATGGCCAGCACGTCCACCAGCGAGGCGGAGATATGCTCGCGCTGCTCGGCGCCAAGCGCGGCGCCCAGGAAGTAGAACCATACGGCCAGATAGAGAATCACCTCCTCGATGCCGAGGATCGAGGTGCGAAACAGGTAGCGGCTGGCGATCTGCACCAGGATGGCCAACGTGAGCAAGCCCCCGGCCGCGGTGACGATCCCGCGCAGGAGCCGCACCTTGACACGCCAGAAGGCGCGCCAGGGCGAAGAGAGGGGTAGGGACATGAGGCGTCTCCCGCAGCTCAATGACACTGGCCACCCGCAACGGGTGGCCAGCATGGCAACGCCTTACTCGCCGGCGACGGCCGCCTCGAGACGCGTCATCACTTCCTCGCCCAGCTCATCGCCGATCTCCGGCCACACGTCCTGGCGCACCACCTCGGCGAACTGCGCCAGCTCCTCGTCGGAGAAGGTCACCACCTCGATGCCAGCCTCGCGCATGGCGTCGAGTTGCGCCTGGTCGGCCGCCTGCACGTCGTCGAAACGTTCCAGGGTAATCTCCTGGGCGACATCACGCACCACCTGCTGGTGTTCCGGCGAAAGGCGCTCCAGCGACTGCTGGTTGATCACGATCCAGGCGAGCTCCAGGTGGTCGTTGTACTGCACCCAGGTCTCGGTGATATCGGCGAAGTTGGCCATCGCCATCTCCGCGGTGCCGCCGATCTGACCATCGACCACGCCGGTCTGCATGGAGGTGTAGAGCTCCGCCCAGGGCACGGTGGCCACTTCGAAGCCCAGGCGCTCCATCATCGCGCGGTGGGTGGTGCCGCCCGGCCAGACGCGGATGCGCAGCCCCTGGTCGGCGTTCGGGTCCTTGGCCGCCGGCACCTCGGCGGCGAAGCCGGCGCCGCCCATGCCGGCCGGGTAGACCCCCAGCAGGGCCATGTTCTGCTCGCCGATCATGTCGCCGACCAGCTCGGCCACATAACCATCGGCGCTATAGGCCTCGCGCGCGGCGGCATAGGTAGGCGCCAGGTAGGGAAACCAGGCGATGGCCATCTGCGGGTTGACGTTGGTCGACAGCGGCTGGATGGCCATGTCCACGGCACCCTGCATCAGCTGGGCATGCACCTCGGTCCAGTCGCCGAGCTGGCTGGCGGGGTAAACATCGATGGTGACCTCGCCCTCGGTGCGCTCGGCGACGCGCTCGGCCATGGCCTCGGCGGCCTGGGTCCCGGACTCGTCCGGCGCGAACAAGGTCGACAGCCGCAGGCTGGTAGCCGCCTGAGCGCTGAGCGAGGCGCCTCCAAGTGCCACGGCCAGGGTGAGCGGCAACCAGCGGGAGGGAGACATTGTCATGATTGTTATCCTCTTTGATGGGTGTCAAGGCCACAAATCCGGCCTTGCCATTAACTTGTAATGCATTAATATGGATTGTCAAGCCACATTGTATGGCCATTGTATGGCAACGAGACCGCCCCATGCCCGACACGCCGCCCCTGCAACGCCTGCTGGATGACCTTCGCCTGGAGCGTGAAGGCGACACCCCACTTTACGAACAACTGGCCGAGTATCTGGCCACGCGCATCGAGACGGGCGCCCTCTCCGCCGGGACACGCCTGCCGCCGCACCGTGACATCGCCAGTCAGCTGGATATCAATATCACCACCGTGACCCGCGCCATCGCCGAACTGAAGGCGCGCACCCTGGTGGAGAGTCGCCCCGGCCGCGGCACCCGCGTGGCGGCCATGGAAAGCCCCAGCACCGACTTCCAGACCGCCCCCAGCGATAGCCGCGGCGTGATCGACCTGAGCGTCAACCGCCCGGCGCTGGATCTCTACACCGAGACCTTGAGCGCCACCCTGGCGACACTCGCCGAGGATGACCGCTATGCCGACATCAAGGATTATCAGCAGCCGGTAGGGCCGGGCTGGGCGCGGCATGCCTATGTGGCCTGGTGGCAGACCCAGGGGCTGCACCTTGACGCCGAGCGGCTGACACTGGTCGACGGCGCACAGCATGGGCTGTCGATGATCCTGCGCAGCGTGACGCAGCCCGGCGAGATCATCCTTGCCGACAGCGTGACCTATCAGGGCATCAACGCCCTGTGCCATACCCTGGGCCGCGAGCTGATCGGCGTGGAGGGCGACGACCAGGGCATGTCGCCGGAACACCTCGAGGCGCTGTGCCAACGCCATGCGCCACGCATGCTGTTCGTGGTGCCCTGCCTGCATAACCCCACCACCCGCACCCTTTCTCGGGCACGACGCGAGGCGATCGTGGCGATCGCCCGGCGTTACGACGTGCTGCTGATCGAGGACGACGTCTATCGCCCCCTCCAGCAGAGTGCGCCCCCGCCGCTGCTGGACCTGGCACCCGAGCGCACCTTTCACGTCAGTGGGTTCTCAAAGTGTGTGGCGCCGGGCCTGCGTTTCGGGGCGATCGCCTCGCCATCCTACTACCACCATGACATCGCCGCGGCCATGCGCATCGACTGCTGGAGCAGCTCGCCGCTGACCGCATTGATCGCCACCCGGCTGCTGGAGAGCGGCGACATGACACGCATCATCCACGCCCAGCATGCCGAGCTGGTGGCGCGCCATGAGATCCTGATCGAACGGCTGGGCCGACAGGCGCTATGGAGCCAGGCCGGCGCCACCCACGCCTGGCTGCTGCTGCCCGAGCCGTGGCGCGGCACCGACTTCGTCAAGGCCAGTGCCGAGCAGGGCGTCAGGCTGCTGCCGGCCTCGGCGTTCACCCTGCGCCAGGTGGTGCCTCCGGCAGCGGTGCGCATCAACCTCGCCGCGGCACGCTCGCGGGAAGCCCTCGGCGAGGCGCTGACCCGCCTTGACCTGCTGGCCCGCCGCGGCCACCACTACATGCACGACATGGCCTGACCCCCGTCACGGAGAGACTCATGCGGCCCCACCACAACGACACCACACCGCGCCACCATATCGTCATCGGTGGCGGCATCGTCGGCCTGGCCAGTGCCCTGACGCTGCGCCTGGAAGGCCACGAGGTGACCCTGCTGGAACGCGACACCCCGGGGCATGGCGCCTCGCTGGGTAACGCCGGCACCTTCGCCACCTACGCCATCACGCCGCTCGCCCAGCCGGCCCTGCTGCGCCAGACCCCATACCTGCTGACCTCGCGTGACTCGCCATTCCACCTGCGCTGGCGACACCTGCCGCGGCTGCTGCCCTGGCTGCTGCGCTTCGTGGCCGAGGCGCGACCGGCGCGGGTGCGCCACAACATCGAGCACCTGAGCTATCTGATGGCCCGCGCCGATAGCGACTGGCAACGCCTGTTGGTCGCCGCGGATGCCGACTCGCTGGTGACACGACGCGGCTGTCTGTACACCTATCAGACCCAAGCCGCCTGGGAGCGGGCCATCCAGGAGCATGACACCCTGGCCTGGAACGGGATTCGCTACCGGGTACTGAACGAACACCAGACCGCCGACCTCGAACCGGCCCTGGCGGGCAAGGTCAAGGGCAGCATCTGGTATCCCGACGCCAGCCATGTGGCGGACCCACTGACCTTGTGCGAACGGCTACGCCAGGCGTTTGAAGCGCTGGGCGGCACCCTGCAGGCGCCAAGTGACGTTGAACGGGTCTCCGCCCATGACGCCGGCGTGGTGGTGACTACCCGTGCGGGACAGACGGTATGTGACCATGCCGTGATCACCGCCGGCATCGCCACCCGCGAGCTGGCCGGCAGCCTGGGCGATCGCATGCCGCTGGAGGCGGAACGCGGCTACCACCTGGAGTACGCCATGGACACGCCGCTGCTGCAGCGCCCGTGCTGTATCGCCGAGCATGGCTGCTACATGACCCCCATGGCGGGGCGCCTGCGGGTGGCCGGCACGGTGGAGCTGGGGCGCGCCAGCGACCCGGCCAATCCGGCGCGTTACCGCTATCTCGAGCGTGCCATGGGCAAGCTGTTTCCAGAGCTTGGCGCCCCCACCGCCTACTGGATGGGCTGCCGTCCCTCGCTGCCCGATACCCTGCCGATCATCGGCCGCTCTGCCCACACTCGCCGGGTGCATTATGGGGTCGGCCACGGCCATCTGGGGCTGACCCTGGCGGCCACCACCGGCGCCCTGATCGAGGCGGACCTCGCCGGCCAAGCACCGCCTTGGCTAGACGCACTGGCCATCGCGCGCTTTCAACGTGGCCTGAAAGGTCAGAGTTAATCTGCGACTTTCACCGGCAAAAAGGGGCGCCCCACCGAGTAGTAGGCGAAGCCCTTACTGGCCATGCGTGAGGGTTCGTATAGGTTGCGACCATCGAAAATGACGGGCGCTTTGAGTCTCTCGCGAAGCAGCGCGAAGTCCGGGGCGCGGAAGCACTGCCATTCGGTGACGATCACCAGGGCGTCGGCCCCCCGCAGCGCCGCCTCCTTGGTACCGCTCAGAGCCAGGTCGTCGCGTTGGCCGTAGAGCCGCTGGGTCTCCCCCATCGCCTCGGGATCGAAGGCCTGGACTCGGGCACCCGCCTGCCAAAGGGCCTCCATCAACACGCGGCTCGGCGCCTCGCGCATGTCGTCGGTGTTGGGCTTGAAGGCCAGGCCCCAGAGGGCGAAGGTCCTGCCGGCCAGTTCACCGCCGTAGTGCCGGTGAATCTTCTGGAACAGGGTAGTCTTCTGCTCGGCGTTGCGCGCCTCCACGGCCTTGAGTACCCGGCTGTCGAAACCGGTCTCCTCGGCGGTGCGGATCAGCGCCTTCACGTCCTTGGGGAAGCAGGAACCACCGTAGCCGATACCGGGATAGATGAAGTGGTAGCCGATGCGAGGGTCGGAGCCGATACCCTGGCGTACCGCCTCGATATCCGCGCCCAGGCGCTCGGCGAGGTTGGCGATCTCGTTCATGAAGCTGATCTTGGTAGCCAGCATGCAGTTGGCGGCATACTTGGTCAGCTCGGCACTGCGCACGTCCATGACGATCAGGCGGTCGTGGTTGCGGTTGAACGGCGCATAGAGCTCGCGCATCACCTCGACGCTATGCTCGTCCTGGGTGCCGATAAGGATGCGGTCGGGCTTCTGACAGTCGGCGACGGCGCTGCCTTCCTTGAGGAATTCGGGGTTGGAGACCACGTCGAAGGTGAGCTCCGCCCTGCATCGCTCGGCCAGCACCTCGGTCACCCGGGCCCGCACTCGGTCGGCGGTGCCCACCGGCACGGTAGACTTGTCGACGATGATGCGGTGGCTCTCCATGTGGGTTGCGATGGTGTCGGCGACCCGAAGCACGTACTGCAGGTCGGCGCTGCCGTCCTCGTCGGGGGGCGTGCCCACGGCGATGAACTGGATCTCGCCGTGGGCTACCGCCATGGCGGCATCGGTAGTGAAGGCCAACCGCCCGGCGGTGGTGTTCTGCCTGACCAACCCCTCCAGGCCAGGCTCATGGATGGGGATCACGCCCTGCTCCAGCCGGGCGACCTTGTCGGCGTCAACGTCCACGCAGACCACCTGATGGCCTACCTCGGCGAGGATCGTCCCCTGCACCAGGCCCACATAGCCGGTGCCGAATACCGTGACGTTCATGGTCAGTCCCTTATCCCGTCGTTACACCTTGTAGAAGGCCCGATACCAGGCCACGAAGCGCGCCACCCCTTCCGCCACCGGCACCCGGGGGGCGTAGCCGGTGGCGGCGTAGAGCGAGCCGGTGTCCGCCCAGGTGCGCGGCACGTCGCCGGGCTGCATGGGCTGGAAGTCGCACTGTGCCTCGACGCCGGTGGCCTCCTCGATGGCGCGGATGAAGTCCATCAGCGCCATGGGGCTGCCGTAGCCGATGTTGTGCAGGGCATGGGGCGCGCCATCTCCTCCGGCGGGCACAGCATCCAGCACGCGCACCACGCCCTCGACGATGTCGTCGATGTAGGTGAAGTCGCGCGACATGTCACCATGGTTGAAGACGGGGATAGGCCGTCCCTCCAGCAGCGCCCGGGTGAACTTGAAGGGCGCCATGTCGGGGCGCCCCCAGGGGCCATAGACGGTGAAGAAGCGTAGCCCCGTGGCGGGCAGGCCGTAGAGGTGAGAATAGCTGTGGGCCATCAGCTCGTTGGCCTTCTTGGTGGCGGCGTAAAGGCTGATGGGATGGTCCACCGGGTCATCGGTGGCAAAGGGCACCTTGGCGTTCATGCCATAGACCGAGCTCGAGGAAGCGTAGACCAGGTGACGCACGCCGCCGTGACGACACCCCTCCAGCACGTTGAGGTGCCCGACGAGGTTGCTGTCGGCATAGGCGTGGGGATTCTCCAGCGAATAGCGCACCCCGGCCTGGGCGGCAAGGTGGATCACGCCCTCGAAGCCCTCCTCGGCGAACAGCATCGCCATGGCGTCACGGTCCACCATATCCAGTCGCCTGAAGCGCACGCCCGGCAGCCCGGCAAGATCGTCGAGCCGCGCGCGCTTGAGCGATACGTCGTAGTAGTCGCTCAGATTGTCAATGCCGACGATGTCGTGCCCCAGGGCGGCGAGGCGCCGGGCCACGGCATGGCCGATGAAGCCGGCCATGCCGGTAATCAGCAGTTTCATCAGATGATTTCGCGATGGATGTGAGTGAAGCAAAGGATACCAAGCCGGCCCGGTGAGACACCATCGCCGCGTTCGACACGCCTGGCCGACTGCCCCACCTCATGATCGGACGCCAGCTGCATGGCGAGAGCCGGGGCCCGGGTTATGGTAGAATTCACCGCCATTTCCATCGAACGCCGAGACCCTCCCGTGGCTCACAAACGCTTCGCCTTCGTCATCGAGGACCTGTATGGCGGCGGCGCCCAGAAGTCGCTGCTCTACACCGCCGACCAACTGCGCCAGCGCGGCCATGCCGTTATCGTCTTCACTCTTCGCGAGCTCATCGAACATCGCGTGCCCGAGGGGCTGGAGATCATCGATCTTGGCGTGGTCACCCGGTTCACCAAGGCCACCACCACGGTGCTGACCGAGAAGTGGCAGGCGCGCCGCATCACCAGGGCCCTGGACGCCTGGCGGCCGGATGTGGTGATCAGCTGCTCCTGCGACAAGATCACCCGTCATCTCAGGCACCCGAACCTCTACTTCTGGATAAAGTCCGACGTCTCGGCCAAGTTCAGCGACCCGGCCAAGAGAGAGCGCGCCTTCGCCAAGGTGCGCCGCTTCTACGACGGGCGACAGGTGATCGCCGTCTCCCACGGGGTGAAGGAGAACCTGGAGAAGGTGGTCGGCCTGAAGGCCGAGCGCATCCTGCCCATCTACAACCCCTATGAGCGCGAGCCCTTCGTGGCCCTGGGCCGGGAACCCGCCGAGCTGCCGGCTGGCGACTACTTCCTGTGCCTGGCCGCCCTGGAGCCGCGCAAGCGGCACGACCGCCTGCTGCGCGCCTATGCCGAGAGCGGCGTGGCGACGCCGCTCTATCTGCTCGGCAAGGGCAGGCCCGAGCACGAGGCGGTAATCCTTGACCAGATCCGCGAGCTCGGGCTCGAGTCGCGGGTCATCCTGGCGGGTTATCACGACAATCCCTACCCGTGGATCGCCAACGCCAAGGCGGTGATCCTCGCCTCCGACGCCGAGGGCCTGCCCCGCGTACTGATCGAGGCGCTGATGCTCCACGTGCCGGTGATCAGCACCGACTGCCCGAGCGGCCCCCGCGAGATCCTCTCGGGCGCACAGGCCGAGTTCCTCGTCGCCCCGGACGACGAGACGGGCCTGGCCGACGCCATCGCGCGCATGGACCAGGCGCCATTGGAGGTGGATGCCCGCTACTACCGGCAATTTCTGACCGAGAACGTCATCCCTCAGTTCGAGGCGCTGTAGCGCGATGGCTCCCCGACTGCTCGACATCCCCTTCAACGACCGCCGCCGCCGCTACCTGGTGTTCCAGGCGGTGGGACTACCCGCCCGGCTCGCCCTGGCCAACACCGCCAGCACCCAGGAGTTCGAGGCCGTCGGCAGCAGCCGCTTCTTCCTTTCCCGGGATGGCAACGTCCTGGCCAAGGTGGTGCCGGACAAGTTCGAACGGCGCCGACGGCCCGTGCAGTGGTTGCTGCGCGACTACCTGGAGAAGCGCTGGCTCGGCCAGTGCGACGCGCGCAAGGAATACTTCAGTCTACGCGTGCTGCGCCAGGCTGGCCTGACCACCCCGCGCTGCCACGGCTGGGGGATCTCGCTCAACCCCGGCAACCGCAACGCCTCGCTGCTGTTGATGGAGCATGTGCGAGACGCCAAACCCGGCGGCGAGGTATTCGACGGTCTGGACGAGGCCGGCCGCCTGCGCTTCCTGGATCGCTTCTGCGCCGAGGTGGCCAAGCTCGCTCGCTTTGGCTATGTTCACCGCGACCTGCACTACAACAACCTGCTGGTGCGCGACGACGGCAGCCTGGTCTGGATCGACGCCCACGTGCGACGGCTACCAAAGAAAGGCGCCGACCAATGGCCGGCGCTTCAGCGTTCGCTCACGATGAACAAGTTGCGGGGAGAGCGGTACCGGCAACAGGCCGAAGCACTACTCCATCACCTCTGGGGACCACGCTGAATCAGGGTCAAGGCTCTTGACGATCCTGGCCGGCACCCCCGCCAGCACCAGGTTATCGCCAAATCGCCGGTTGACCACCGCATTGGCGCCGATGATGACGTTGTTGCCCACCTGCCCCTCCCCGATCACCTTGGCCCCGGGATAGACGATGACATCGTCACCGAGGCGCGCGTACGGCACCTGCCCCCCTGGGGTAGCGCCCCCTTCCAGGGTGACCTGCTGATACAGACGGCAGCGCGCTCCCAGAAGCAGATGATCGCCGATGACCACCGAGGTCGGATGCGGGAAATGCAGGCCGGGGCCGATACGGCTCCGCGGCCCAACGAAGATGCCATGACGCAGGGCCAGGCCGTTGAAAAGCCATCTTGCCACCCCTCGCGCCCCCTTGGCGTGTAGCCACTGGGCGACTCGGAGCCTGGCCAGTATCCGGTTCTGGGGCTTTCCGACCAAGGCATGCCGCAGCAGGCCCAACCATGAGAAACGCTTTGCCTTTGCAAGCACTTCGGCCCGGCAGTACATCTGAAACTCTGGAGTCGAAAAATTCCTCTCCCGCATGAACGCTTAATCCTCCAAGGGAAAGAGTTTGACTTCGTGTATGAAGGACTCAAGCCTTCCTGTAGGAAGGCGATTCCCTTGTCATGGTGGTAATTCACTTGGCTCCAGGAACCGGCGAGCCACGGTTATGGGCCTGAAGTCATCCAACCATGCCTCATCGATAACAGGTTTCGGGCCCTGAACGGCAGACTGGATACCGTAACCGGTCATTCCAAGG
>NZ_AXCA01000207.1:0-22154 GCF_000475415.1 Halomonas sp. PBN3
GGTCTGGCGGATCAGCGGGATATCGACCAAGGTGAGGATCGCCACGGTGATGGCGCCGTCTCCGGCGGCCACCTCGGCACTGCTCATAGGGGTGCTGTATCATGATGTAGTAGGAAGTTCCTAACAGAGGTCTCAGGGAGTTGCACCATGACGCAGTTCAGCATGGATCTGCTGCACGACCTCCTTCAGACGGGGCCCCAGGTTCTCGACCAGGATGCGATGGCTCAAGCGTAGTGACGAACCGCCGCAATTAATGGCCATGACCTCGGCGCCATCTTCGAGTATCAGTGGGATGGCAACGGCGCTGACATCGCGCTCCCACTCGCCTTCTGACAGACAGAAACCATAGCGGTCATATTCGTCCAGGCTTTTCTCCATAGCCGTCTTGACGGCAGTCCAGCCATCGGGGGTACGTCTCCTGATGTCTTCCAGTAAGGCCTCTCTCTGTTGCTCGGAAACGCCGCAGAGCCAGGCGCGACCGATAGCTGTTGTTGTCACAGGAATACGCGAGCCGGCTTCGAGGCGCATCACCAGTGGGCCTCTGCCTTGGCATACCTCGATATAAGTCATGCTGTGACGATCGACAGTGCCCAAGGCAATGGCACAGTCGGTAGCATCGGCGAATTGCTGCATATAGGGACGGGCAATCTCGCGGATGCCCTGGCTTGCAAGGAACCGATAGCCGAGTGCCAGAATGCCCGGTCCCAGGCGGTACTTCTCGAGCCTCTTGTCGTGCTTGAGATAGCCCAGCTGGGTCAGCGTATAGGTGAGTCGCGACACAGTCGGACGAGGAATGGCAGTGCGGCTGGATAGTTCTGCATTGCCGAGGAATTCTTCGCCGGGCCCGAAAGCACGAAGTAGTTCCAAGCCCCGGGCCAGAGCGGTCACAAAGTTGCGATCCTTTACAGGTTCTGATTGATCGTCATCGAGTTGAGCGGGAGGGGGCATTCGAGTTCCCTGTGCCGGTGCCATTTGCGGAATATAGTATCGTATAACTCGTCGCACTGAAGAGCGTCATATGCCCTCGATCGACATCGAAGCATGGCACGACGCCCGCATGTGCCGGGCGTCATGAATGTAGCGTTGCTCAGTCCAGGCGCTCGATGATGGCCGCGATGCCTTGGCCGACCCCGATGCACATGGTGACCAGCGCATAGCGTCCCCCGGTGGCCTCCAACTGTCTCAGGGCGGTCAGGGCGAGCCTGGCACCGGAGGCGCCGAGGGGATGCCCGATGGCAATCGCGCCACCGTTGGGATTCAGGCGACTGTCGTCGGCAGACAGCCCCAGCTGCTGGACGCATCCCAGGACCTGCACCGCGAAGGCCTCGTTAATCTCGATCAGGTCCATCTGCTCCAGACCGAGTCCCGCCCGTGCGAGTGCTTTCTGGCTGGCCGGCACGGGACCCAGGCCCATCACCCGCGGTGCCACACCGGCCACCGCGCCGGACAGGATCCGGCCGCGCGGGGCCATACCGGCCTTTTCCCCGACCGCAAGGCTGCCGATGATCATCGCCGCGGCGCCGTCGTTGAGTCCGGAGGCATTGCCTGCCGAGACCACGCCATTCTCGAACAGCGCCGGCAGGCGGCCGAGCTTGGCCGCATCGCTGCCGGGGCGCGGGTGCTCGTCCTGGTCCACCCGCAGCGGAGGCTGCTTGCGCCCCTGGGGGACCTCGACCGCAAGCAGCTCATCGCGATAGAAGCCCTGCGCCAGTGCCTGGGCGTAGCGTGCCTGGGAGCGAGCCGCAAAGTCATCCGCGGCCTCGCGACCGATGCCCAGGTCATGGGCCACGTTATCCGCGGTTTCCGGCATGCTGTGACTGCCGTACTCCTTGGCGATCCAGGGATTGGGGAAGCGTGAGCCGATCACCGTATCGTAGAGGGGCTGGTTGCGGGCATAGGCCGACTCGGCCTTGCCCAGCACGTAGGGGGCACGGCTCATGCTTTCCACGCCGCCCGCCAGGAAAAGCTCACCTTCACCATTGCGGGTCGCCCGTGCGGCGTCGAGGATGGCCGCCAGGCCGCTGCCGCACAGCCGGTTGACGGTCTGGCCGGCGACCTCTTGTGGTAGCCCGGCCAGCAGCGCGGCGTGGCGGGCGATGTTGCGTGAATCCTCCCCAGCCTGGTTGGTACACCCGGCCAACACCTCCTCGTAACTATCCGGGTCGAATGACGAACGCTCGACCAGGTGTTTCAGTGTCAGGCCCAGCAGGTCATCCGGGCGAATCCCTGCCAGGGCGCCGCCGTGGCGACCGAAGGGGGTGCGAATTCCGTCGTAGAGATAGGCGTCTTGCATGGTCAACTCCAGGGTGGGGATCGAATCTCGTTAGGCGTCGGGTCCAGCGGGCTAGAGGGGGCGCGAGCGAGTCCCGGCGTGGGTCAGGGGCAGGCCGAGGCGGGCGCGGCGACGCAACCAGGGGCTGGGTCGATAGCGTGGGTCGCCGCTGGCCGCCTGCAGATGTTCCAGGATGGTCAGGATGCGACGGGCCCCATAGTGCTCTCCCAGCGTCAGCGGTCCCATGGGGTAGCCCAGTCCCAGTTCGACGGCGCGATCGATGGTGGCAGGGTCGGCCACGCCCTGCTGGGCGATATCGGCGCCGACATTGACGATGGCGGCCACCACGCGCTGCAACACGAACCCGTGACTGTCGTTGATCACGCTGACCGGCGTGCCGTCCAGGGCGAACAGCGCATGGGCCGCATCGCGCCTCTCGGCCTCGGTCGCCGGGCTCACCATCAGGCAGCGGCGCGTGTCGAGGCCCGCCAGCATGTCGATGGCGACGCAACGCGCCGGGTCGAGCCGCTGACGCAGGGCACTGTCGGTGGTGTCTTCTCCATAGGGCGTCAGCAAGCACAGCGCGTCATCACTGGGCGTGTCGCCCGTTTCGAGCTTCCAGCCCGCAGCCTCGACCACGGCGGTCAGCGCCTGGCGGGCATGAGGGTCTTCGCCGCTGATCCACACCGGTGTTGGCGCCGCCTTCGGTGCGGCCGGCTCCTCGGGGACCTGGGCCTGGCCATCGACATAACGATAGAAGCCCTCGCCGTTCTTGCGGCCCAGCAGGCCGGCGGCCAGGCGCGACCGGGTCAAAGGCGACGGCCGGAAGCGCGCCTCTTCGTAGTACTGGTGGTAGATGGACTCCATCACCGCGTGGGAGACATCGAGACCGGTCAGGTCGAGCAGGCTGAAGGGGCCCATGCGAAACCCGCCCTGGTCGACCAGGAGGCGGTCGATGGTGGTGTGGTCGGCCACCCCCTCGCCGAGCAGGCGCAATGCCTCGGTACCGAAGGCGCGACCGGCGTGATTGACCAGGAAGCCTGGCGTATCGGTGGCGCGGGCGGTGAAGTGGCCCATGGCCTGCCCCAGGGCCTCGACCCGTTCCACCACGTCGGATGTGGTCCGCAGGCCCGGAATGACCTCGACGATCTTCATCAGCGGCACGGGGTTGAAGAAATGGAAGCCGATCACGCGCTGCGGCAGCCGGCAGGCGGAGGCGATGGCCGTCACCGACAGCGATGAGGTGTTGGTGGCGAGAACGGCCTGGTCATCCAGGATCCCTTCCAGGCGCGTGAAGAGTTCCTGCTTGGCCTCGAGCTTCTCGACGATGGCCTCCACCACGATGTCGCAGCCCGCCAGGTTCGCCAGGTCGGCCGCCTCGTGCAGTCGGGCCCGGTAGCACGCCAGGTCGTCCTCGCTCAGGCGTCCCTTCGCCACCCCGCGTGACCAGACGCCGCTGATGAAGTCCCTGGCCTCATCCACTGCGCCCGTACGGGCATCGTGGAGGGTGACCTCGAGCCCGGCCTGGGCGGCCAACTGGGCGATGCCACGGCCCATGGCGCCGGTACCGACAATGCCCAGGGTACGGAAGAGAGGGAATGGCGTAGTGCTCATACGGCGCTTTTCTCCTTTAGTTTCGTACTGCGAAACTTGATTTTGTTTATTGACTGCCATCCTAGGCTATGCCAGATTGCTTGGCAAGAAGATGATGCGAACGATGGTTCCGCTAATCGGAATCCGCTGGCCCGGTCTTGCCTGGCCTGGCATTCGCCCCCTGTCACCACCCTATGAGGACATCCCATGATTCGCGATCAGGAACTGCTGGATCAGCTGCTCGATACCCTTTCACGTTTCGTGAGTGAACGCCTGATTCCCAACGAGGCGCGCCTGGCCGAGGAGGACGCCGTGCCTCCCGAGATCCTGGCCGAGATGAAGGAGATGGGCGTATTCGGCCTGTCGATACCGGAAGAGTACGGTGGCCTGGGACTGACCATGGAGGAAGAGGCGCTGGTGGCCATGACGATCGGCAAGACCTCGCCGGCCTTCCGCTCCATCTTCGGCACCAACAACGGCATCGGTGCCCAAGGCATCCTGATCGACGGCACCCCCGAGCAGAAGGCGCGCTATGTGCCGCAGCTTGCCACCGGCGAGCTCCTCAGCGCCTTCTGCCTGACTGAGCCCGATGCCGGCTCCGATGCGGCCAGCCTGCGCACCACGGCGGTACGCGATGGCGACCACTATGTGCTTAACGGTACCAAGCGCTTCATCACCAATGGTCCCGAAGCCGACCTGTTCACCGTGATGGCGCGAACGGATCCCGATAAGAAAGGGGCCGGCGGCATTTCGGCCTTCATCGTCGAAGGCAACACGCCTGGGCTCACGCGGGGGCCGGCCGACAGGAAGATGGGGCAGAAGGGCGCCCATACCTGCGACATCATCTTCGATAACTGCCGGGTACCGGCGGAGAACATCATCGGTGGCCGCGAGGGGCAGGGCTTCAAGACCGCCATGAAGGTCCTCGACCGTGGCCGTCTGCATATCTCGGCGGTCTGCGTCGGTGTCGCCGAGCGCCTGGTGGAGGAGTCCCTGAGCTATGCCATGGAGCGCAAGCAGTTCGGCGTGCCCCTGGCCGAGCATCAGTTGATCCAGGCCATGCTCGCCGACAGCAAGACCGAAGCCTATGCCGGGCGGGCCATGGTGATGGATGCGGCGCGGCGCAAGGATGCCGGCGAGGATGTCTCGACCCTGGCCTCCTGCGCCAAGCTATTCTGCGCCGAGATGGTGGGCCGGGTGGCCGATCGGGCGGTGCAGATCCATGGTGGCTCGGGCTATATGGCGGAGTATGCCGTCGAGCGCTTCTACCGTGACGTACGGCTGTTCCGCATCTACGAGGGCACCACCCAGATTCAGCAGCTGGTGATCGCCCGCAACATGGTGAGGGAGGCGTCCTGATGGCACTGTCCGTGATCCGCCAGGCGCCGGATGAGCGCATCTTCGGCCGCTTGGCTAGCGAACTGGTGTCGGAGCTCCCCGAGCGCCTGAGTACTCGGGTGCTCGACAACGCCCGGCGCATTCCCGACCAGGCGGCGCTGGTCGATGGTGACGTCCGCTGGAGTTATGCCGACCTGGGCCGCGAGATTCACGAGGCCCGGGAGTGGCTGGCGTCGCTCGGGATTCGCCCCGGCGACCGCCTGATGACCGTCGGTGAGAATAGCCGTGCCCTGGTCGTACTGCTGCTGGCGGCCAGTGAGCTCGATGCCTGGGTGGCCATTGTCAACTCGCGGCTGTCGGCCAGGGAGATCGACCTGATTCGCGACAACTGCCAGCCGCGGCGCCTCTTCTATACCAGCGAGGCGTCACCCGACGCCGAGGCCCATGGTCACCGTCACGGCGCCGAGCCGCTGAGCCATCCCACCCTGGGGGCGCTGCACGTGGGGGCGCTGGCCGACAGAGAGCCGGAACCGGTCCAGGCCAGTGGCACCGAGCAGGTGGCGGCGATGATCTACACCTCGGGCACCACCGGCACGCCCAAGGGCGTCATGCTCAGCCACCGCGGTATCCTCTATATCGCCTCGATCTCCGGTGGCATGCGTCACCTAAGCGAGGGACAGCGCGTCTACGGCGTGTTGCCCATGTCCCATGTCTTCGGCCTCTCCTCGGTGTGCATGGGGTCGCTCTACAACGGTGCCTGCCTCTATACGGTACCGCGCTTCGATGCGGCGATGTTGCTCGCCGCCCTGAAGCAGGAGCGGATCACCGTGCTGCAGGGGGTGCCGGCCATGTATGCGCGCATACTCGAGCACCTCAAGCGGGAAGGCGAGAGGCTGGAGGCGCCGGCACTGATCTATATCTCGGCCGGTGGTTCGCCGTTGGACAGCGACATCAAGCGCCGGGTCGAGGCGGTCTTCGGCCTGACCCTGCACAACGGCTATGGGCTGACCGAAGCCAGCCCGACCATCAGCCAGACCCGCATCGACGATCGCCATGCCAGCAATACCGTGGGACGCGTGCTGCCGCTGCTGGAGTATCGCCTCGAGCCATTGACCGCGAGCGGCGATGCCCCCGAAGACGCTGACGAGGTGGGCGAGCTCTGGGTGCGCGGCCCCAACGTGATGAAGGGCTACTTCCGCCAGCCCGACGCCACGCGGGCCTGCCTCACCGAAGACGGGTGGCTCAATACCGGTGACATCGCGCGGTTCGACGAGCAGGGCCAGCTGTATATCGTGGGGCGCAGCAAGGAGCTGATTATCCGCTCCGGTTTCAATATCTACCCGCCGGACGTCGAGGCGGTGATCAACGAGCATCCCGACGTGACGCTGTCGGCCGTGGTGGGGCGCCAGGTAGCGGGCAATGAGGAGGTGGTGGCCTTCGTGCAGGGCGAGCCGGGGGCGGCCCTGGATGAAGCGGCGCTCAGGGCGTTCATTGCCGAACGCCTGGCCCCTTACAAGCGGCCCACCCGGATCGTGCTGATGGACAGCCTGCCCGCGACGGCCAGCGGCAAGATCCTCAAGGGGCGGCTTCGCGACATGGCGCAAGGGAAGGATCCAGCATGAATGATGCCTTGCCGTTGTCATGGCGGATGGTGGGGTTCCAGGACTTTCTGGGCATTCGCGTTGTCGCCTGGGCGCCGGATCAGGTGACGCTCGAGCTGGGGGTCGAGCCGCATCACCTCAACCGCAGCGAGATCGTGCATGGCGGCGTCCTCTGCACCTTGCTGGATGTGGCCATGAGCTTTTCGGGCTTGCACTGCGAGGCGCCGGATCAGCTGCGCAAGGCGATGACGCTGTCGCTCACCACCACCTTCGTGGCGTCGGCCAAGGGCGATACGCTGCGCGCTATCGGTCGGTTGGAAGGGGGAGGGCGCAGTACCTTCATGGCCAGCGGTAAAGTACTCGACAGCGAAGGCCAGCTGGTGGCGATGGGGGAAGGGACCTTCCGTCGGCGTCGGGGAAGCGAGGCCGAGCAGGGAAAGGGCCAGTGAGCCGGGATCGCCTGAGAGCCTCCCTGCTGCTGGTCGTGACCCTGGCGACCCTGGCAGACCTGGTGTTCGCAAGCCTCCCGGCGCAGTGGGTGGCCATGGTCGCCCTGGGGGGCTATCTGCTCACCCTGCGGGGGCTGTCGACCATGGCCCGCACCCTGCTGGGGGTTGCGGCCATGCTGAGCCTGATAGCGCTGTGGCAACACGCCGCTCCGCTGGAGCTGCTGCGCGAGGCGGCGGGACGCTTCGCCTTTTTCGCGACCTTCCTGGTGGCGCTGGGCCTGCTTCGGCTACCCGCCTACCGGTCGAAGCTGGTGAAGCGCTGTGGGCACGCCATGCTGCTTCAGCCGCCCAGCCGGCGTTATCCGATCCTGTCACTGGGCTCGGCGCTGTTCGGCATCATTCTCAATATCGGCGTGCTCAATCTCTTTGCCGCCATGATTGAGAAGAGCAATACCCTGGCGGCAGCCCAGGGTCGTCTATGGGTACAACATGCCCGGCAGCGGCGCATGATGCTGGCGCTGCTGCGCGGTTTTGCCCTGGCGCCGCTGGTGTCGCCCATGGGGATCGGCATGGCGGTGGTGCTCTCCAGCCTGGAGGGGCTGCGCTGGATCGAGCTGGCGCCCTACGCCCTGGGCGCGGCACTGGTGCTGTTCCTGGTCGGCTGGGGCGTCGACCGGATGACCGGCCCGCGAATGCAGCAGACCAGCGAGCATGCTGTTCCCTCGCTGAGGCCCCTGGGGCGTTTCACCCTGTTGCTGCTCTCGCTGGTGGCGTTGATCTTCTCTCTCGCCTGGGGGTTCGGTCTGCATTTGCCCATCGCCGTGCTGTTGGGAGCGCCCCTGGGGGCTTTCTTGTGGCTCTGCTGGCAGTTCCGCCGCCATGGCATGGCGGGGATGCCGACTGCTGCCGTTGCCCTGCATCGCGGGTTGCCCAGGCTGGTGTCGCCGGCGTCCAACGAGATCGTGGTGCTGGGGGCGGCAGGCTATCTGGGGCACCTCTGCGTGGGATTGGTGGATGGTTCGGCCTTGGCCGGGAGTCTCGGCTTCCTATCGTCTCTGGGAGCAGGCACGGCGGTGGTCGCCATGCTGCTGGTGGCCGTGCTGGCTCAGGTTGGCATCAACCCCATCGTCAGCGTCACCCTGCTGGTCGGCATCCTGCCGACACTGGGCATCGATGGACTGTCGCCGCCCATTCTTGCGGTCTCCCTGCTGGTGGGATGGACGCTGGCGCTCATGTCATCACCCATGACCGTCTCGATGCTGATTCTGTCCAGGTTCACTGGCGTTTCGTCGCTGCGGATCGGCTATCGCTGGAACGGCCTTTTTCTCTGTCTCGCCATGCCGCTAGTGGCGGCGTGGTTTCTGGTAGCACGCTTTTAAGCATGGCAATTGCCGCTTGACTGTGGCGTGGCAGTTCAGCACCATGAGATAAATGAAACGCAATTTCGCAAAGCAAAACCGTCCTTCAGAGGCCAAGTGATTTGTCATGACAGGCCGTAACGGCAAGTAGAGGAAACTCCGACATGTCCCAGAACCCCGCCTTCCACTGGCAAGACCCGCTGCTCCTCGACCAGCAGCTCAGCGACGAAGAGCGCATGGTGCAGCAGAGCGCCGCCCAGTTCGCCGCCGACAAGCTCGCCCCCCGCGTGCTGGAGGCCTTCCGCCACGAGCAGACCGATCCGGCCATCTTCCGCGAGATGGGCGATACCGGCCTGCTCGGTGCCACCATCCCCGAGGAGTACGGCGGCAGCGGCCTCAACTACGTCTGCTACGGCCTGATCGCCCGGGAGATCGAGCGGGTCGACTCCGGCTACCGCTCCATGATGAGCGTGCAGTCCTCCCTGGTGATGGTGCCGATCAACGAGTTCGGAAACGAGGCCACCAAGCAGAAGTACCTGCCGAAGCTGGCCAGCGGCGAGTGGATCGGCTGCTTCGGCCTCACCGAGCCCAACCATGGCTCCGACCCCGGCGGCATGGTGACCCGCGCCCGCAGGGTCGACGGCGGCTATCGCCTCACCGGCAGCAAGATGTGGATCACCAACAGCCCGATCGCGGACGTCTTCGTGGTGTGGGCCAAGGATGACGAGGGCGACATTCGCGGCTTCGTACTGGAGAAGGGCTGGGAGGGGCTCTCCGCCCCGGCGATCCACGGCAAGGTGGGCCTGCGTGCCTCCATCACCGGCGAGATCGTCATGGACAACGTCTTCGTGCCCGAGGAGAACCGGTTCCCCGAGGTGCGCGGCCTCAAGGGCCCCTTCACCTGCCTCAACTCGGCGCGCTACGGCATCAGCTGGGGGGCGCTGGGCGCCGCCGAGGACTGCTGGCACACCGCGCGCCAGTACACCCTGGATCGCCAGCAGTTCGGCCGGCCGCTGGCCGCCAACCAGCTGATCCAGAAGAAGCTGGCCGACATGCAGACCGATATCTGCCTGGCCCTGCAGGGCTGCCTGCGCCTGGGACGCATGAAGGACGAGGGCAGCGCCGCGGTGGAGATCACCTCGATCATGAAGCGCAACAGCTGCGGCAAGGCGCTGGATATCGCCCGCCTGGCCCGCGACATGCTGGGGGGCAACGGCATCAGCGACGAGTTCGGGGTGGCCCGCCACCTAGTCAACCTCGAGGTGGTGAACACCTACGAGGGCACCCACGACGTCCATGCGCTGATCCTGGGTCGTGCCCAGACCGGCCTCCAGGCCTTCTGCTGAGCCCCGGCTCGGCGCACCCAACAACAATTCACCGGAGATACGCCATGAAAGTCCTCGTCGCGGTCAAACGCGTCATCGACTACAACGTCACGATCCGGGTCAAGCCGGATCACTCCGACGTCGACCTCACCAACGTCAAGATGGCCCTGAACCCCTTCTGCGAGATCGCCGTGGAAGAGGCGGTGCGCCTGAAGGAAAAGGGCATCGCCACCGAGGTGGTCGTCGCGACCATCGGCCCCAAGGCCGCCCAGGAGCAGCTGCGCACCGCGCTGGCACTGGGCGCCGACCGCGCGATTCACGTCGAGACCGACGAGCGCGTCGAGTCGCTGGGTGCGGCCAAGGCGCTGGCCAGGCTGGTGGAAGAGGAGCAGCCGGGCCTGGTGATCCTCGGCAAGCAGGCCATCGACACCGACAACAACCAGACCGGCCAGATGCTGGCGGCCCTCACCGGCCTGCCCCAAGGCACCTTCGCCTCCGAGGTGAAGGTCGAGGGGGAGAAACTCCAGGTGACCCGCGAGGTCGACGGCGGCCTGCAGACCGTCGAGTTGGCCCTGCCCGCCATCATCACCACCGACCTGCGCCTGAACGAGCCGCGCTACGCCAAGCTGCCGGACATCATGAAGGCCAAGAAGAAGCCGCTGGACGTCAAGACCCCGGCGGATCTCGGCGTCGAGGTGGCCTCCAGGGTCAAGCTGCTCAAGGTCGAGCCGCCGGCCGAGCGCCAGGGCGGCGTCAAGGTGAGCTCCGTGGACGAGCTGGTCGATAAACTCAAGAACGAAGCCAAGGTGCTTTGATAACAGTGCTTTGAAAGGAGCTGATCTCATGAGCATTCTGGTACTCGCGGAACATCACGACGGCGCCCTGGCCGGCGCTACCGCCCATGTGGTGGCGGCCGCCCAGGCCATCGGCGGCGATATCGACGTGCTGGTGGCAGGCGAGGGCGTCTCCGCCATCGCCGAGGCCGCGGCCAAGCTGGACGGCGTCTCCCGCGTGCGCGTGGCTGACCACGCCGCCTACGCCCACCTTCTGGCCGAGCCCACCGCGGCGCTGCTCAACGAGCTGGCCGGCGACTACACCCACCTGCTGGCGGCCGCCTCCACCACCGGCAAGAACGTGCTGCCCCGCGTGGCAGCGCTGCGCGATGTGGCGCAGATCTCCGAGATCATCGCGGTGGAGTCCCCGGACACCTTCAAGCGCCCGATCTACGCCGGCAACGCCATCGCCACGGTCCAGAGCGAGGACGCCCTCAAGGTGATCACCGTGCGCTCCACCGGCTTCGATGCGGTGGCCGAGGGTGGCAGCGCCGCCATCGAGGCGGTGGACTTCGTCGCCGACAACGCCCAGTCCACCTTCGTCAAGGAGGAGCTGGCCCAGTCCGACCGTCCTGAGCTGGGTGCCGCCAAGGTGGTCATCTCCGGTGGTCGTGGCATGGGTAACGGCGAGAACTTCAAGCTCCTCGACGGCATCGCCGACAAGCTGGGGGCCGCCATCGGTGCCTCGCGCGCCGCGGTGGATGCCGGCTTCGTGCCCAACGACATGCAGGTGGGCCAGACCGGCAAGATCGTCGCCCCGGACCTCTACATCGCCGTGGGCATCTCGGGTGCCATCCAGCATCTGGCCGGCATGAAGGACTCCAAGGTGATCGTGGCGATCAACAAGGATGAGGAGGCGCCGATCTTCCAGGTCGCGGACTATGGCCTCGTGGCCGACCTCTTCGAGGCGCTGCCCGAGTTGGAAAGCAAGCTGTAGACACGATCGCTTCACTGAACGGGCCCGCTTCGGCGGGCCTTCTTGCTATCGGGAGACACCATGCTGCACGGGTTTGACGAGTCGCTGAGACTGCCGGTGATCGGTTCACCGATGTTCATTCTTTCCGGTCCCGAACTGGTGCTGGCTCAGTGCCGGGCCGGGATCGTGGGAGCGTTTCCCGCCCTCAATGCACGCCCAGTGGACGAACTTGCGGTTTGGCTCACACGTATCACCGAGGGGCTTGCTGACAGCCGTGAGGCCGACCCCGGGCGCAGGATCGCTCCCTTCGCGGTCAACCTCATCGTGCATCCTACCAATGATCGCCTGGAGCACGATCTGGCGCTGTGTGCCGAGTTTCGTGTACCCCTGGTGATCACCAGCCTGCACGCCCCGCATCGGGTCGTGGAGCGAGTGCATGATTATGGCGGGCGGGTCTTCCATGATGTGACGACTCTGCGCCATGCGCATAAGGCCGTCGATTGCGGCGTTGATGGACTGATCCTGGTAAGCAATGGTGCCGGTGGCCACGGTGGGCGCTTGAACCCCTTCGCCTTCGTGGCTGAGGTGCGACAGATGTTCGATGGCCCTCTGGTCCTGGCCGGCGGCATCGGGTGCGGTGAGCAGATCCTGGCGGCCCAGGCGCTGGGTGCCGATCTGGTTTATATGGGAACACGCTTTATCGCCAGTCACGAAGCCAATGCGGTAGAGGCTTACAAGCGCATGGTGGTCGACTCCCGGGCAGCCGACATTGTCTACAGCGACCTCTTTACCGGGGTGCACGGCAATTACCTGCGAGCCAGCATCGAGCGAGCCGGACTGGATCCCGATGATCTCCCTTCGGGTGACAAGGGTCAGATGCGCTATGGTTCCGGCGGGGGCAGCAAGCCCAAGGCGTGGCGGGACATCTGGGGCGCCGGCCAGGGTGTCGGCGCAATTCAGTTCCGCCAGAGCGTGGCCGAGATCGTGGATGAGCTGGAGCGAGACTACCGGGCGGCACGGCGCCGGCTTGCCGGGTAGTTGCCGCACGGGGCACATCCCACCGGAGTTGGCGGGATGTGCTGCTTTTCGATGCACCGTCCTACTGGGCGCACCTACATATTGGGGTAGTTGGGTCCGCCGCCGCCCTCAGGCGCCACCCAGGTGATGTTCTGGGCCGGGTCCTTGATGTCGCAGGTCTTGCAGTGCACGCAGTTCTGGAAGTTGATCTGGAACTGCGGCTTGCCGTCGTCCCCCTCGATCACTTCGTAGACCCCGGCCGGGCAGTAGCGGCTTGCCGGCTCGGCGTAGGTCGGCAGGTTGTCGCGGATCGGCAGCTCCGGGTCCGCCAGGCGCAGGTGGCAGGGCTGATCCTCCTCGTGGTTGGTGTTCGACAGGAACACCGAGGAGAGCTTGTCGAAGGAGAGCTTGCCGTCGGGCTTGGGGTAGTCGATCTTCTCGAATTCGGCGGCCGGCTTGAGCGCTGCGTGATCCGGCGTGGTGTCGTGGACGTTGGGCAGCTTGCCGCCGAGCAGCTGGTTGACGAAGTTGTAGGCGCCGCCGCCCACGGTACCGTACTTGTGGATCGCCGGGCCGAAGCTCGCGCTCTCCTTGAGCTCGGCATAGGCCCAGCTCGCCTCCCACTTCTCGGTAAACGCGGTCAGCTCCTGTCCCCCTTCATCACCGCCGGCGATGGCCTCGAAGACCGCCTCGGCGGCCACCAGGCCCGACTTCATGGCGGTGTGCAGCCCCTTGATCTTGGCGAAGTTGAGGGTGCCTGCGTCGCAGCCGATCAAGAGGCCACCCGGGAAGGTCATCTTCGGCAGGCAGTTGAGGCCGCCCTTGGTGATGGCGCGGGCGCCGTAGGCGATGCGCTTGCCGCCCGCGAGGTGCTTGGCCAGCACCGGGTGGTGCTTCATGCGCTGGAACTCGTCGAAGGGCGACAGCCAGGGGTTCTGGTAGGAGAGATCCATGATCAGACCCACCACCACCTGCTGGTTCTCGGCGTGATAGAGGAACCAGCCACCATGGGTGTGCTTGTCCAGCGGCCAGCCGGAGCCGTGCAGCACCAGGCCGGGCTCGTGCTGGTCGGCGGGGATGTCCCAGAGTTCCTTCAGGCCGATGCCGTAGTGCTGGGGGTCCTTGCCGTCGTTGAGCTTGAAGCGCTCGATCAGGCGCTTGCCCAGATGCCCCCGGGCGCCCTCGGCGAACAGGGTGTACTTGGCGCGCAGCTCCATGCCCGGCATGTAGCTGTCCTTGGGCTCGCCGTCGGCCCCCACCCCCATGTCGCCGATCTGGATCCCCCGCACCACCTCGTCCTCATCGACGATCACTTCCTGGGCGGCGAAGCCGGGGAAGATCTCCACCCCGAGGCCCTCGGCCTGCTCGGCCAACCAGCGGCACAGGTTGCCGGCGCTGATCACATAGCGCGTGAGGTCGCCGCCGGTGTTATGCATGGTCTTGGGCACCAGGGCGTTGGGCAGCTTCTGGGCCTTCTCGGCGTCCTTGAGCAGGTAGAGCTCGTCGCGCACGGCGGGGGTGGTCAGCGGGGCGCCACGGGCCTCCCAGTCGGGGAAAAGTTCCTGGAGGGCGCGGGGCTCGAAGACGGCCCCGGAGAGGATATGGGCGCCCACCTCGGAGCCCTTCTCGACCACGCACACGGTCAGCTCCTGTTCGGCCTCGCTCGCCTGCTGCATCAGCCGACAGGCCGCCGACAGGCCCGAAGGCCCGGCGCCGACGATGACCACGTCGAAATCCATGGAATCGCGTTCGACTTGTTCTTCCACCTGCATTCTCCTTTGTTGAAACCCGGGATCAGGCCACGTCGACGAGGTGGTCGCTGACATGCTCGAGGTGGTGATCGACGTCACCCAGGTAATGATCGAACATCACCAGGCGCTTGGCGTAGTGGGATACGTAGCACTCGTCGGTCATGCCCATGCCGCCGTGCAGCTGGATGGCCTGTTCGGCGACGAAGCGCGCCGCTTCACCGCAGTAGGCCTTGGCCGCGGCGAGGCGGTAGTCGCGTTCGGCGGCAGGGAGGTCGAGGCTGGTGGCAGCGAGAATCGCCATGGAGCGGGCCTGCTCGAGGTGCAGGTGCATGTCGACCATGCGGTGCTGCAGGCTCTGGAACGCCGACAGGGGGGTGCCGAACTGTTGGCGCTCCTTGAGATAGTCGAGAGTTTGCTCGCAGGCGACCTCCATGGCCCCGAGCGCCTCGGCACACAGCGCGGCGCGGCCGAGCGCCAGGGTGGCATCGAGGGCTTGGGCGGCGTCGAGGCTGAGACAGCTGGCATCGTTCAACGAGACGGCGTCCAGGGTCAGGTCGCTGGCCGACTGGTCGTCGATGGTGTGGTAGTCGCGACGTGACAGACCGGAGGCGTCGGCGGGGACCACGAACAGGCCCAGACGCCCGTCATCGAGGCGGGCGGTGACGAGCAGGGCAGCGGCCGAGGCGGCATTGAGCACCAGCTGCTTGTTGCCATCGAGGCGCCAGCCATCACCATCCCGGCGTGCAGCGGTGGTGATGCCATGGGCATCGTAGCGGGCGTCGTTCTCCTGCCAGGCCAGTGCCAGCTGATGCTCGCCCTCCAGCAGCGGGGCCAGCCAGCGCTTCTGCTGCCCGGCATCGCCGAGGCGAACGAGCAAATCGCCGGGCAGCACCAGGCCCGCCAGGTAGGCGTCGGGCACCAGGCCGCGTCCCAGCGCCTGCATGATGAGCATCAGGTCGGTGCCGTCACCGCCAAGGCCGCCGACCTCCTCGGCGAAGGGCATGTGCAGCAGTCCCAGTTCGGCGAAGGTCTGCCACAGCGCCGAGCGTTCGCCGGCTGGTGCCTCGAGCATGGCGCGGCGCTGCTCGGGGGCGACCCGGTCGGCAATCAGGCGATCGAGGGTTTCGGCGAGCATGCGCTGCTCGTCGGTCAGGGAAAAGTCCATGGACGGCTCCTTGGGTACGGAGGATCGGCGATTCACATGCCAAGAATTGTCTTGGCGACGATGCTCTTCTGGATCTCGTTGGCACCGCCATAGATCGAGAGCTTTCGGCGATTGAAGTACTGGGCGGCGCCTGCGGCGCTCTCCGCCAGGGTCGGGTCGTCGAGCTCGCCGTCTCCGTGAAGGAAGTCGGGGAAGAAGGGCAGCGCGGCCGGCCCCAGGGCGCGGCGGGTCAGTTCGCTGAGCTCCTGGCGAAGTTCCGAGCCGCGGACCTTGAGCAGTGAACTCTCCGCTCCCGGCACGCTGCCATCCCGGGCCGCTGCGATGACCCGCAGGTTGGTGACCTCCAGTGCCATCAGCTCGAGCTCGGCCTTCACCACCCGCTGGCGGAAACTCGCCAGCTCTAGGAGAGGCCGCCCGCGATGCTGAATCCGTGTGGCCAACGACTTGAGATGGGTCAGTGCCTGCTTGGCGTGGCCGAGTCCGGCAATGCCGGTGCGTTCGTGAGTCAGCAGGAACTTGGCGCAGGTCCAGCCCTGTCCCTCCTCGCCGATGCGGTTGGCCACCGGCACGCGAACCTCGTCGAGGAAGACCTCGTTGACCTCGTGGGCGCCATCGAGGGTGATGATCGGACGTACGGTGATGCCCGGGCTTGCCATGTCGATCAGCAGAAAGCTGATGCCGGCCTGTTTCCTGGCGTCGGGGTCGGTGCGCACGAGACAGAACATCATGTTGGCGTGCTGCCCAAGGGTGGTCCAGGTCTTCTGCCCGGTGACGACATAGTGGTCACCGTCGCGCACGGCGCGGGTCTTGAGGCTGGCCAGGTCGGAGCCGGCCCCGGGTTCGGAGTAGCCCTGGCACCACCAGTCCTGGTTGGCGAGGATGCGCGGCAGATAGTGGCGCTGCTGCGCTTCGCTGCCGAATTTCATGATTACAGGAGCGACCATGTTGACGCCGAATGGCACCACGGTCGGGGCATGGGCGGCGGCGCACTCCTCGTCGAAGATGTGCCGCTGTACCGGGCCCCAGCCGGGACCACCGTGCTCTTCTGGCCAGTTGGCGGCCAGCCAGCCGCGCTCACTGAGAATTGTCTGCCAGCGCACGTGATCGTCGGCGGTGAGCCGCCGGCCTAGCCGCACGCGTTCGCGGATGTCGTCGGGCAGCTCGGTGGCCAGAAAGTCGCGCACCTCCTGGCGGAAGGCCAGCTCGTCGGGGGTATAGTTCAGGTTCATGGGGTGCTCTCCGATGAGGGGGTTGAGGCGCCGGCGGTTGCCTGATAGTGGGGGCCACCCAGATGGCGGGGATAGCCCAGGGCCTCGATAGCCAGCAGGTCGATATCGCCGTGGCGATAGGCGAGTCCCGCGTCGGCAACCTCGAGCGCCGCTCGCTCCAGGGCCTGGCGGGACGACTCGGAACCCTCCATGGCTCGCTGCAGGCGGGCGAGAATACTGTCGCCGCGACTGACGACCACGGTCAGGCGCAGCGCCTTGAGGGCCTTGGCGACGGCCTGCTGCTGGTGCGGGCCGGCGCCGAGATCGACCAATTCCACGCAGCCCGCCTCGGCGGGCACCACCAGCAGCAGCTCGGCGTCGACGGCCCGGTCGGCGGCCTCCGGGGAGACGATGGCGATGCGCAGCGCCTCCCCCGCCGAGCACTGCCCAGTCGGGGCGAGCAGGCAGGCCTCGGCTCCCTCGACCTTCTCCGAGAGGATGATCCCGGCGCGCTCGGCCCGGTGTCGGAGGGAGTCGAACAGCGGATGATCGCCGAGCAGGGCGAGGCGCGTCAGGGACGGGACATCCTCGACTTCCGGCACCCGGTAGGGCGCACGGGCGGCGAAGAAGGCGTGAATCAGTCCGGCGCGCTGCGGCGAGTTCATGCAGTCGAGGAACCGACTGCGCTCGAAGGTCAGCCCTTCATCCAGGGGGAGCCGACTGCTGGCCTCGATGGCCTCCAGCGCCCGGAAGGGAGAGTAGAGCTCGGGGCAATCCCGCTCCAGGGCCTGGCGGCAGTCGGCCACGGCCTGCGGCTTGGCCGCAGGGGCGGGCAGCTCACCGGTACGGCGCGTCGACAGGTCGCCGACGAGCACCGCCCGGGCGGCGTCGAGGGCCGCCTCCAGTGGGGTCTCGGCGTCACTGATCCGGTCGATAATACCGAGCGCCTGCGCCTCCTCGGCGTCGACTAGGCGCCCGCTGGTGATCAGGTCGAGCGCCGGGGCGATGCCGGTCAGGCGCGGCAGGCGCTGGGTACCACCGGCGCCGGGCAGCAGACCCAGCTTGACCTCGGGCAGGCCGACCCGGGTACCCGGCAGCGCCACGCGCAGGTGACAGCCCAGGGCCACCTCCAGGCCGCCGCCCAGGGCCGTGCCGTGCAGGGCGGCCACGATGGGCTTGGGGCTGGCTTCGAGATGCGCAATCACATCTGGCAGCAGGGGCGGGCGGGGCGGCTGGCCGAACTCGCGAATATCGGCGCCGGCGATGAAGGTGCGGCCCTCGGCCATCAGCACCAGGACGCGTGCCGCGTCATCGGCCAGTCCCTGCTCGAGCGCATCGAGAAGACCGCTGCGCACCGCCTGGCCGAGGGCATTGACCGGTGGGTTGTCGATACGGATCACGCCAATGTCGTCATGGCGCTGGTAGTGGACACACTCAGGCATGCAATGAGCTCCAGGTGATGGTTATCGTGTGGGGCGGGGCCGCTTACAGGCCCGGTTCGGGCGATCCATTACGGGCGTGACGCTGGCTCCATTTGGCCAGCAGCACCCCCGGCACCAGGGCAGCCAGCGAGATGCCCAGCAGTTCAAACTGAGTGAGCGGGACCATGCCGCCACCGGGCAGGGCCAGGGTCAGGCCCGAGAGCAGCACCAGTCCGCGGATCACCGCCTCCTGGATAACACCATGGCCCAGACGACCGACCCAGATCAGGTAGCCCTGCATGGCCGAGGCGAAGAGCACGATGCCCACCAGGGCCTGGACGAACACCAGCAGGATCTGCAACGGCGCGCCCTGCATGATCAACGCGGGGTTGAGCACGAACAGGAAGGGAATGAAGTAGATCACGCTGCCCAGGCGCATGGCCTGCAGCCCCGTGGCCATGGGGCGCGCGCCGGCCACGGTGGCGGCGGCGAAGGCGCCCAGCGCCACCGGCGGGGTGATGAAGCTAAGCATGCCCCAGTAGAGAATGAACATGTGCACGGCCATGGGATCGAGGCCGCCGCCCTGGATCAGGGCCGGTGCCAGGGCCACGGCCAGGAAGATGTAGGCGGCGGTCACGGTCATGCCGATGCCCAGCACGAAGCTGGTCAGGGCGCCCATGATCAACAGCATCGGCACGCTGCCCCCCGCCAGATGGATGAAGTCGTTGGCGATGGTGCCGGACAGGCCGGTCATCGACAGCGAGCCCACCAGCATGCCGACCCCGGCGAGGATGGCGACCAGCTCGGCGAACAGCCTGGCGGCTCCCGACAGTGTCTCGCCCACATCCTGCCACCGCCAGCGGTTGTGCTTGGAGAGCTGGTTGAGGATCAGCAGCAAGGCGGTGGCATAGAAGGGCGCGACGGCCTCGCGCTGCATGACCAGCAGCATCCACACCAGCAGGGCGAAGACGAAGATGAAGTACCAGCCCTCCTTGAGGGTGGCCTTCAGCGAGGGCAGTTCCGCGCTGGGCAGCCCCTTGATCTCGTGCCTGGCGGCATAGGCATCGATCTGGATGAACAGCCCCAGGAAATAGAGGACCGAGGGAATCACCGCGGCCAGCGCCACGGCGGCATAGGGCACGTCGAGGAACATGGCCATGACGAAGGCGGTGGCGCCCATGACCGGAGGCATCAAAACGCCGCCGGTGGAGGCGCAGGCCTCGACGCCGCCGGCAAAGGAGCGCCCCATGCCGATGCGGCGCATGGCGGGAATCGAGAGCACCCCGGTGGTCAGCACGTTGCTGATCACGCTGCCGCTCATCGAGCCCATCAGGCCACTGGAGAAGATCGAGACCTTGGCCGGGCCGCCCCGCACATGGCCGAGCAGGGCGAAGGCCAGGTTGATGAAGAACTTGCCGCCGCCGCTCTTCTGCAGCACCACCCCGAACACCAGAAAGCCGATCACCAGGCCGGCGAAGGCCTGCAGCGGCACGCCCATGATGCTCTCGGTGCTCATGGTGTGGTACATGGCGGTCTCCTCGAGGGAGGAGGGGAAGGCCTGGATCGGCCCCGGCATCACATCGGCGACCAGGGGATAGAGCGAGAAGGCGGTGACGATCACCGCGATGGGCCAGCCGCCGGCGCGCCTGGCGGCTTCGATGATCAGTAGCCAGTAGGCGTAGCTGACCCAGATGGCGGTGTCCGGCGCGGCGAAGGCCCAGCCGCGCTCGAGGATGGCGTCGGCGTTATAGACGAAATAGCCGCCGATGAGCAACGTCACGGCGCTGAGCAGGTAGTCGTACCAGGGAATGGCATGCCAGGCTGAGGGCCGGAGCGGCCAGAGCAGATAGACCAGCGGCAGCAGCAGGGCCACCACCGCATAGTAGAACTGGGTTTCGAGGCCCGTGACGATGTTCAGCCAGCCGAGATTGAACAGGTAGTCCAGGGTCATCAGCATCAGCACGACCGTGACGGCACCCGGAATCCATGCCAGGCCGGGCGGCAGCGGGCGAGTCTGGCTGATCTGTTCCCTGGCCTGCTGCGCAGAGCCGTCTTGTGTTTTCGCTTTGGTCATATCGGGGTCCAGGGCGGTGAAGCAGGACGTTCAGGAAGAAGGGGAACGGGGCGACCCGGGCCGCCCCGCCGCCGTCATTCGAAGATGGGGTCGAAGCCGGCCTCGGTCAGAGCCTCGGCCCGGGCCGCCATCCAGGCCTCGCGGAAGGCGTCCTCGTCTTCGGGCACATCGCCGGACATGAACTGCTCCCAGGTATCGAGGAGGAGGTTCTGACGCTCGACCAGGTGGTCCTGGTGCGCCTGCATCTCCTCGGTCCAGACACCGATCTCCTCGTAGTAGTCCACCACGGCGTCGTGGAAGGGGATGACCCACTGCAGGTCCTGATACTCGAGCGCGTAGCCTGCCGCGCCGGGAGCCGCATCCTTGTAGTCGTCGTAGTGGTCCTGCAGGGCCTTGATCAGCCCATAGGCGACCTTGTCGTCGAGGTCCTCGTTGGCGACCACGATGGGGTAGGGATAGCTGGCGCTCGGCAGCGGGTTGTCGGCACTGATACCGCCGGCGCCTGAGGTGACTTCATGGGGGCGGAAGTAAGGGGCTATCGCCTGCATGCGCTCCCAGCCCTCTGCATCGTTCGGATCGAGCACCGGCCAGCTGATGCCGCGCGGGCTGCTGGCCAGCTGCTGGGCAGGGGGCGTGACCGTAGTGGTGAAGGAGGCATCGACGTTGCCGGCGATGATGCCGTCGAAGGAGCGGCCGTAGCCGGGGTAATCGATCCGTTCGACGTCGTCCCAGGTCAAACCGCCGAAGGCCAGGTAGGCCTCGGTGCCCTTGTTCAGGGCGTCGTCGCCTCGGATGTAGGCCACACGCTTGCCCTTGAGGTCGGCCGGCGTCTCGACACCCAGGTCACCTGCCACTGCCAGGGAGAGTCCGAAGGAGGCCGTCGAGGTGGTGATTACCCTCAGCGGTTGGGGGCCCCAGTCGGGATGGGCAAACATCAACACGCCCTCGGCGCCATAGTAGCTGGAGATGCCGCAGGCGCAGAGGTTGACTCGCCCCTGCTTGAGCGGGGTCATGCGCGAGACGTCGTTGTCGCCGGGCAGAATGCGCACCGAGGTATCGTAGTGTTCCTGCAGCATGCCGCCGATCGCGACGGCCTGGGCATAACCACTGGAATTGGTGCCGTAGGTGGTCCACGCCATGGTGCTTGGTAGCTCCACGTCGGCGCTCGCCGGCGTGGCGGTGACAGCGAGTATCGAGAGCGGGAGAGAGGCAATGGCGAGGTGGCGAGCAAGCTGGCGCATGAGGACTCCTGAGTCTTGGTGATACTGATTGTTTTGCTATGCGGTATTCTATTTCGTTTGCAGGTTGATACTAGGGAAGCCGCCACGAGGGTGTCAACGCTTGTCCGTCGGCGGGACACAGCGGCCTCGTCCGTCTAGCGGAATGGTTGTCGCAATATCATGAATTCAAGGTCAATTTCATCATTTGGATGTCGGCAAGGAGGGTGCCCTTGAGGTTTGATGTGCGACCAATGTCTAGTTACGGAGCTGGCGGTAAAACACCGTCTGGACCAGTGGCCAAGTGCGCAGGCCCGACAGTGAGCCGCAAGGTGGGAGGAGGTGATTAGGGGTAGAGGGATGATGCAGGAAAAATGGCGACCGCTGGAACCGAGGTCAGAGGCTCTCGTCTTCCGCCGGGCTCGGCTTGAGCGCCTGCCAGGCGGCAAAGGTGCTGAGAAATACGCGTCCGGTCAGGTCATCCAGGAAGTCGCTGCGCTTCAGACGATCCATCACCGGGCCCTTGACCTCGGCCAGGTGCAGCGTCACTTCCGCCTCCCTGAGGCGCTCGTTGATGGCGTCCAGGCTCTCCAGTGCCGAGGCGTCGATCAGGTTG
>NZ_AXCA01000208.1:0-8705 GCF_000475415.1 Halomonas sp. PBN3
GGAGGTATTCACAGCGCCTCCCCGCAGGCTTGTCGACGGAACAGCTCCGAGTAATACTGAGGCAAGGGCATGAAATCGCACGGCCTTTCGTCCTATACTGGGCATGACTCATCGCAACGCCACACCATTCGCCGGGATGCGATGCGTGGATCATCAAGGAGCCGGAAGCCCACTCGAAGAAGAAGGAACATCGACATGATCAAGCAACTCCGCCGTACCCTCAGCCTGCTGCTGATCGCCACCTTGGTGCTGGGCAGCCTGCCCGTGGCCGCAGCCCCCGCGCCGGCCGGCGGCATGGTGACCACCCAGGACGCCCTGGCCGCCGAACGCGCCCAGGGAGATCGCGAACGCATCCACGCCGTGCTGGCGCGTGAGGATGTCCGCGAGCAGCTGGTCGCCCAGGGGGTCGATCCCGCCGAGGTGGAGGCCCGCGTCGCGGCCCTCTCCGACGCCGAGGCCGCCCAGATGGCCGACCGGCTCGACGAGATGCCCGCCGGGGCCAGCGTGGTCGGCGCACTCTTCGCCGTCTTCGTGATCCTGCTGGTCACCGATATCCTCGGCCTGACCAACGTCTACCCCTTCACTCGCTGATCGGGGGTGACCATGACCGACTGCCCGACACGGCAGCAGCCCCCCACCAGGAACGCCCGCCTCGCGGGCGTTCTTGCGTTGGGGCTGGCCCTGCTGCTGCTCGCCGGCTGCGCCAGCGCGCCCCGGCTGGACGAGAGTACCCACCAGGCGGTGGCGCCGCGGGTGCTGCTCGACGAGGTCCCCTTCCACGGCCAGCGCGACTACCAGTGCGGCCCGGCCTCGCTGGCCATGGTGCTACAGCACGACGGCGTCGCCACCGACGTCGACGCCCTGATCCCCCAGGTCTTCACCCCGGGGCGCGAGGGCAGCGTGCAGCCGGAGATGCTCGCCACGGTGCGCCGCCACGACCGCATCCCCTTCGTGATCGAGGGCCGGCTGGACACCCTGCTGCGCGAGCTCGACGCCGGCCATCCGGTGGTGGTGATGCAGAACCTCTCGTTGCCCGCCTGGCCGGTGTGGCACTACGCCGTGGCCATCGGCTACGACCTGGGCGCCGAGCAGATGATCCTGCACAGCGGCATGGAGCCCGCGCGGGTCGAAGCCTTCCGCCCCTTCGACGCCACCTGGGCGCGCAGCGAGCGCTGGGCCTTCGTCGCCCTGTCGCCAGGGGAGCTGCCGGCCACCATCGATGCCGAGGCAGCCCTGCAGGCCATCGGTGACTTCGAGTCGGCGCGGGGCGCCGCGGCGGCGCTGCCCGCCTGGGAGGCCCTGGCCGGCCGTTTCCCCGCCCATGCCATGGTCCAGTTCGCGCTGGGCAATGCCCGCCATGCCCAGGGTGACGGCGAGGGCGCTATCGCCGCCTACCGCGCCGCGGTGAGCGCCGACGACCGGCTGGCGCCTGCCTGGCTCAACCTGGGCCTGGCCCTGGCAGGCGCAGGACGGCGTGACGAGGCCCAGGATGCCCTGTCGCGGGCGGCGGCGCTCCCGGGCCGCTGGCAGGCGCGCAGCCGCGAGGCCCTCGAGCGCCTCGAGGAGGAGCCACGATGAGCTATCGCATCGCGATCAAGACGGTCGGCCAGCCCCCCGAGCCGGAGGATGGCAGCCGGGTGCTGGTCGACCGGCTGTGGCCGCGCGGCCGCTCCCGGGAGGCGCTGGCCATCGCCGACTGGTACCGGGACGCCTCGCCGAGCCCGACGCTGCATCGCCAGCTTCGCCAGGGCGAGATCAGCGCCGGCGTCTTCGCCGTGCGTTACCGCGGTGAGCTGCGTGACCATCCCGACCGGCTGCTGCCGCTGATGCGCCAGGTCCGCCAACGTGGGGCGCTTACCCTGCTGACCGCCGAGCGCGATCCCGAGTCCTCGCCGTTCCCCATCCTGCGCGAGCGCCTGCTGTTCGCGCTGCGCGAGGAGGACGCCGAGGACCTGCAGCCGGCCTCGCCGCCCTGCTTCGCCCATGAGCTGCGTGACGACCCGGACGCCTGATCCGCTACACACGCCCCACACGACACGGCCCCCGTCGGCGACTGCCGGCGGGGGCCGTGGCGTGACGCAGGAACGCGACTAGCGCCGGGTGGCGTCATACCCCAGGTCGGCGCCGCGGGCCTCGTCGCTGCGGCGACGGGCACTGCCGGCCTTGCGGTTCTCCTCCTCGCACACCTCGTCCTTGCCGCCGCAGATCTCGCAGCCGTCCTTGAGGCCGAGCTGATTGAGGCCGCCGCAGGAGCCGGCGATGGGCTTGCGCCCCATGATCACGCCTACGGCCATGGCGGCCATGATCAGCAGCATGAAGGCGAAGGCGATAAGCCAGATAGTCATCAGGATCTCTCCTTGGGTAGCGGCCCCGGACGGGGCGGCGTCCCGGTTGCGTCTCTCGATCAGGCTGCCCTGCCCACTGAAGACAGTGCAGGACGGCGCGTGTTCCGATCAGGCACCGACGGATACAGGGAGGGAGGGCCGGCCCCCCAGGGCCGGCCCTCCGCGTCGCCTGACGGCGAGGAGATCATCCGCCGAAGTCGTCCAGCATGATGTTCTCCGGCTCCACCCCGAGATCAAGCAGCATCTTGATCACCGAGGCGTTCATCATGGGCGGCCCGCACATGTAGTACTCGCAGTCCTCCGGTGCCGGATGGTCCTTGAGGTACATGTCATAGAGGACGTTGTGGATGAAGCCGGTGGGGCCGTCCCAGTTGTCCTCGGGCTGCGGGTCGGAGAGCGCCAGGTGCCACTCGAAGTTGTCGTGCTCCTCCGCCAGCTTGTCGAACTCCTCGTTGTAGAAGGTCTCGCGCCAGGAGCGCGCGCCGTACCAGAACGAGATCTTGCGCTTGGACTTGAGGCGCTTGAGCTGGTCGAAGATGTGGCTGCGCATCGGCGCCATGCCCGCACCGCCACCGATGAAGACCATCTCGGCATCGGTGTCCTTGGCGAAGAACTCGCCGAAGGGCCCCATCACCGTGACCTTGTCGCCGGGCTTGAGGCTGAAGACGTAGGTGGACATCACGCCGGGCGGGTGGTTGGTGTTGGGCGGCGGCGTGGCGATACGGATGTTGAACTTGAGGATGCCCTTCTCTTCCGGGTAGTTCGCCATGGAGTAGGCGCGGATGACCTCCTCGTCGTTCTTGTGGGAGATGTCGAACAGGCCGAACTTCTCCCAGTCGCCGCGATACTCCTCCTCGATGTCGAAGTCCTTGAAGGAGATATCGTAGGGCGGCGCCACCAGCTGCACGTAGCCACCGGCGCGGAAGGCGACTTCCTCGCCCTCGGGGAGCTTGAGGTTGAGCTCCTTGATGAAGGTGGCGACGTTGGGGTTCTCGATGACCTCGCACTCCCACTTCTTGACTCCGAAGACCTCCTCGGGGACTTCAATCCGCATGTCCTGCTTCACCGGCACCTGGCAGGAGAGGCGCCACCCCTCCTTCTTCTCGCGCAGGGTGAAGTGGGACTCCTCGGTGGGCAGGATGGCGCCACCGCCCTCCTCCACGCGGCACTTGCACTGGGCGCAGGAGCCGCCGCCGCCGCAGGCGGAGGAGAGGAAGATGCCATTGGCGGCCAGGGTGTTGAGCAGCTTGCCGCCGGCCTGAGTGGTGATGGTGTTGTCGGGATCACCGTTGATCTCGATCTGCACGTCGCCGGTGCTGACCAGCCGGCTGCGGGCGGCCAGGATGATCGCCACCAGGCCGATGACGACCACGGTGAACATGACCACGCCGAGCAGGATAAGGGAAATATCAACCATGTCGGTTTCCTATTGCTTGCGTTGCCTGGATCCCCGGCGCCACGCGGCGCCGGGCAGGGAGCGTCTGCCTCACAGCTGGATGCCGGAGAAGGACATGAAGCCCAGCGACATCAGGCCCACGGTGATGAAGGTGATGCCCAGCCCCTGCAGGGAGGCCGGCACGTCGCTGTACTTGAGCTTCTCGCGGATACCCGCCAGCGCAGTGATGGCGAGCGCCCAGCCGACCCCGGAACCGAAGCCGTAGACCACCGACTCGCCGAAGTTGTAGTTGCGCTCGACCATGAACAGCACGCCACCGAGGATGGCGCAGTTCACGGTGATCAGCGGCAGGAACACGCCCAGGGCGTTGTAGAGCGCGGGCACGTACTTGTCGAGGAACATCTCCATGATCTGCACAAGGGCGGCGATGACGCCGATGTAGCTCAGGTAGCCAAGGAACGACAGGTCGATATTCTCGGCGCCGCTGATCCCGGTCCAGGAGAGGGCGCCCTCCGCCAGCAGGAAGCTGTAGACCAGGTTGTTGACCGGCACGGAGATGGAGAGCACCACGATCACCGCGATGCCCAGGCCGAAGGCCGCGGAGACCTTCTTGGACACGGCGATGAAGGTACACATGCCCAGGAAGAACGCCAGGGCCAGGTTCTCGACGAAGACCGAGGCTACGAACAGGCTCAGATAGTGTTCCATGTTACACGGCCTCCTTCGGTTCGGTGTTGGCCTTAATCTTGAATTCGTTCTCCTCGACCTGCTCCGGGTTGAGGCTGCGCAGCACCCAGATGATCATGCCGATGATGAAGAACGCGGAGGGCGGCAGCAGCAGCAGGCCGTTGGGCACGTACCAGCCGCCGTCCTGTACCGGCTGCAGCACGGTGAAGCCGAACACGCTGCCGGAGCCGAACAACTCGCGGAAGAAGCCCACCGTCATCAGGATGAAGCCGTAGCCCAGGCCGTTGCCGATGCCGTCCAGGAAGGAGAGCTTCGGACCGTTCTGCATGGCGAAGCCTTCGGCGCGCCCCATCACGATGCAGTTGGTGATGATCAGGCCGACGAACACCGAGAGCTGCTTGGACATCTCGTAGGCATAGGCCTTGAGGATCTGGTCCACCACGATCACCAGCGAGGCGATGATGGTCATCTGCACGATGATGCGGATGGAGGACGGGATGTGGTGACGGATCAGCGACACGAACAGGTTCGAGAAGGCCGTCACGAAGATCACCGCGATCGTCATCACCAGCGACACGCTCATGCTGGTGGTCACCGCCAGCGCCGAGCAGATACCCAGTATCTGCAGGGCGATGGGGTTGTTCTTGAAGATCGGCGTCGTCAGGACGCTCTTTGCGTTGGCAGCAGACATGATCAGGCTCCTTCACTTTCGAGTTCGACGTCGGCGCCCTGGGCCGCCTCCTGGCTCACGCCGGCGCGGAACTTGGCCAGGTAGTTACCGAAGCCTTCCGGGCCCAGCCAGAACTGCAGCATGTTGGTGACACCGTTGCTGGTCAGGGTCGCCCCGGAGAGCGCATCGATCTCGTTCACGCCGCTGGCGCCGCCCTTGGTCAGGTGGATCGCCGGCTCGAGCGAGTCCGCCTCGGCGTAGATCTTCTTGCCGTCCCACTGGGCCTGCCAGCGCGGGTTGTTGACCTCGGCGCCCAGCCCCGGGGTCTCGGCGTGCTCGTAGTAGGTGATGCCGACGATGGTGTTGCCGTCGCCCTCCACGGCGAGGAAGCCGCGCATCAGGCCCCACAGGCCCTGGCCGCGGATCGGCAGGATGATCTGCTCGGGATCCTCGGGGTCGCCCACCAGGTAGACGGTAGCGAAGTTCTCGACGCGGGTCAGGCCGGCCAGATCCTTCTCTCCCGACAGCGTGCGCGAGGCCGCTGGATCGCGGCGCGCCTCGAAGCCATCCCAGGTCGCCGGGTCATGCTCCTCGGAGTACTCGCCGCTGCGCATGTCCACCACCCGCGGCGTGACCGCCGAGGCGAAGGTGTCGTTCACATCCATCCCGGGCTCGTAGAGGTTGGCCACGTTGAGGATGTTGGTCTTGCGATCCAGCTCCTGGTTGAACTGCTGCTTGGAGCGCAGCCCCACCGCGGCGGTGGAGACGATGACCGAACACACGATGCAGAGTGCGAACGCCACCGTCAGGATCTTCTTGATGGAGTTGTTGCTCTGTGCCATCAGGCGGTCTCCTCGGCCGGTACACCGACGCGCTGCTTGCGCCGCTTGATGTTGGCCTGAACAAAGAAGTTGTCGATGAGCGGCGCGAACAGGTTGGCGAACAGGATCGCCAGCATGATGCCCTCGGGGAAGGCCGGGTTCACGACGCGGATCAGCACGGTCATCACGCCGATCAGGGCGCCGAAGATCAGTCGACCCTGGTTGGTCATGGAGGCGGAGACCGGGTCGGTGGCCATGAACACCATGCCGAAGGCGAAGCCGCCCAGTACCAGGTGCCAGTACCAGGACATGGCGAACATCGGGTTGGACTCGGAGCCCACCAGGTTGAACAGCGCGCTGGTGGCCACCATGCCCAGGAAGACGCCCAGCATGATCCGCCAGGAGGCGATCTTGGTCCACAGCAGCACTGCGGCACCGATCAGGATCGCCAGGGTCGAGGTCTCGCCCACCGAGCCGGGGATGAAGCCCAGGAAGGCGTCCCACCAGCTGTACTGCTCGGTCAGCGCGGCCATGCCGTCCTGGAAGGCGATGGAGAGCGCGGTGGCCCCGGTGTAGCCGTCGGCCGCCACCCATACCGCGTCACCCGAGATCTGTGCCGGGTAGGCGAAGTAGAGGAAGGCACGGCCGGTCAGCGCCGGGTTGAGGAAGTTCTTGCCGGTGCCGCCGAAGATCTCCTTGCCGATCACCACGCCAAAGGTGATGCCCAGTGCCACCTGCCACAGCGGGATGGTGGCGGGGAGGATCAGGGCGTAGAGCACCGAGGTGACGAAGAAGCCCTCGTTGACCTCGTGGCCTCGCTTGATGGCGAACAGCACCTCCCAGAAGCCGCCCACCACGAAGGTCACCAGGTAGATGGGCAGGAAGTAGGTGGCGCCGAGCACGAAGTTGGCCCACAGGCTGTCCGGGTTGTGGCCGGAGGCCAGCACCATCATGATCGCCTCGCGCCAGCCCGCCATGGAGCCGTAGCCCTCGGCGATGGCCACGTTGGCCTGCCAGCCGGCGTTCCACATGCCGAAGAACATCGCCGGAAAGGTGCACATCCAGACGGTGATCATGATGCGCTTGAGGTCGACCCCGTCACGCACGTGGGCGGTGGTCTTGGCCACGCTGGGCGGCGCGTAGAAGATGGTGTCCACCGCCTCGAAGAGCGGGTAGAACTTCTCGTACTTGCCGCCCTTGTGGAAGTGCGGCTCGAGATTGTCGAGTGTCTGTCGAATACCCATCATCAGGCCTCTTTCTCGATCGTGGTGAGGTTGTCACGCAGGATGGGACCGTACTCGTACTTGCCGGGGCACACGTAGGTGCACAGCGCCAGGTCCTCCTCATCCAGCTCCAGACAGCCGAGATCCATGGCGGTCTCGATGTCACCCACGATCAGCGAGCGCAGCAGCTGGGTGGGCAGGATGTCCAGCGGCATCACCTCCTCGTAGACGCCCACCGGCACCATGGCGCGCTCGGAGCCGTTGGTGGAGGTGGTCGGGGCGTAGTCCTTGAGGCCGGTGATCTTCGACAGGTAGATGCCGAGCACCGAGTGGCGGTTCTTGCCCGGGGAGAGCCAGCCCATGAAGGCACGCTTGTTGCCCTCCTCGAGCAGGCTGACCTGGTTGTGGAAGCGGCCCAGGTAGCGCAGGCTGCCCTCGCAGGTGAAGCCGGAGAAGACCGAGCCCGAGATCACGCGGGTATCATCCGGCTCGACCACCTCGCCGGCGAGCAGCTCCTCGGTGCTGGCGCCCACGCGGGTACGCAGCAGGCGCGGCTTCTCGGCGCGGGGGCCGCCCACGGCGATGACACGATCCATGTCCAGCTTGCCCTCCACGAAGAGCTTGCCGAAGGCGATGACGTCCTGGTAGCCGATGTGCCAGACACGCTTGTGCAGGGCGACGGGCGAGAGATGATGGATATGGGTACCCACCAGGCCGGCGGGGTGCGGGCCGGCGAAGGTCTGGGCCTGGACGCCGTCGATGTTGCCGCCGGTGATGCTGCTGTCCGGGCCGCTGCACAGGTAGACTTTGCCCTCGGTGAGGCGGGTCAGCACCTTGAGGCCATCCTCGAAGGCCTGGGGCTGCTCGTTGATCACCTTGGCGGGATCGCCGGCCAGCGGATGGGTGTCGATGGCGGTGACGAAGATGTCGGCGGGCACGCTGTCGATGGCCGGGGTGCGCGAGTAGGGCCGGGTGCGCAGTGCCGTCCACAGCCCCGACTCGACCAGCTGGTCGACCACCACCTGGCGCTCGAGACCGGCCAGCGTGTCGCGGCCGTGGGCGGTGAACTCGACGGCCTCCTCGTTCTCGGCGACCTTGATCACCACCGAGAGCAGGCGACGCCTCTCGCCGCGGTTGATGGCCACCACCTCGCCGGCAGCCGGCGCCGTGAAGCGCACGCCGTCGATCTTCTTGTCGGTGAACAGCAGCTGGCCAAGCTTGACGGTATCTCCCTCCTTGACCTCCATGGTCGGCTTCATGCCGACGTAGTCGGTGCCCAGGACCGCCACGTGGCGCACGGGCCGCGCATCCTCGATGCGCTGCTCGGGCGCTCCCGTGATGGGGAGATCCAGGCCTTTCTTGACTTCGATCATAGTCTCGCCCAGTTGATGGATCGGATAACGAAGGAAAGGGGTTCGAATGGATTCGAATTATTGTGAATTCAGCACGTTACCAGTCGGGTCCGAGGCATGCCCGGCCCACCCCGAAAAATCCACCGTATTATAAAGACCCGGTAGAGGGATGACTACCTGAGCGAAGGTCGCAAGGAGGCAAGGAGGCAAG
>NZ_AXCA01000209.1:0-49827 GCF_000475415.1 Halomonas sp. PBN3
ACTGGGCGGCCCGATCAAGGGACAGCACTACTACCTGGTCATGATGGTCGACATCTTCAGCCGCAAGATCACCAGTTGGGAGGTGTTCCTGGCCGAGTCGGCCTACAACTCCCGCACCGTACTGGAGCGGGCCGTGCTGGCCGAGCGGATCATTGACCAGCCGCTGGTGCTTCACGCGGACAACGGCAGCCCGTTCAAGGGTGCGACGCTGCTGGAGAAGCTTCACGAGCTCGGCATCACGCCATCCTTCAGCCGACCGCGGGTCAGCAACGACAATCCCTACTCAGAGGCGCTGTTCCGCACCTGCAAGTACCGCCCCTGCTACCCCACTGACGGGTTCGCCACGCTCGACAACGCCCGCGAGTGGGTGGCTGGCTTCGTGCAGTGGTACAACCACGAGCACCGGCACAGCGGCATTCGCTTGGTGACACCGGCACAGCGCCATGCGGGCGAAGATAAGGAGGTGCTGGCCAAGCGCCACGTCATCAATCAGGCGGCGCGTGACGCCAACCCTGCGCGATGGAGCGGCAAGACCCGCAACTGGACGCCGATCGGTACCGTGTCACTCAACCCGGAGCGGGAGCTCCAGGTCACCGTCGCCGAACCGGAAAAACAGGTGGCCTGAATGACCTCAGAGGCGACAGATTCCTTGACAACTACCGTGACCTGTCCGACGCTGATTGACGCTTCCTCAAAGGTAGGTAGACTGGTCTACCTACCCCTATTGTTTGTGAGTATCAGATGGCGACATCCCGCACCGCGCCGGCCAGGAGCGCCCATGACCGCCTGCTCGATGCGGCTTCCACGCTGTTCTATCGCGACGGGATCACGGCGACGGGTATCGATTCGATCGTCAAGCGGGCGGGGGTCGCCAAGAAGAGCCTCTACAACAACTTCGCCTCCAAGGCCGAGCTGGTGGCGGCCTATCTGGAGGCGCGCCATGCGGAATGGCTGGCGCTGTATGAGGCGCGTCTACGCCAGGCCACCACGCCCCGCGACAGGGTGATAGCGGTGTTCCTGGCCTATGAGGACCATGCCGAGCAGGCCTATGAGCGCGGCTTTCGCGGCTGCGGGCTCTTGAATGCCGCGGCCGAGCTGCCGGTCGAGGACCCGGGGAGGGCGGTGGTCAGGGGGCACAAGGAGCAGGTTGAGGCACTTCTGGCTCAACATGTCGGTGACATGCTCGGCGATGATCCCCAGCGCGCCGCGGGGTTGGCGCACCACCTCGCCTTCCTACTCGAGGGGGCCATGGCCCGGGCCGGCCTGGAGGGGCGCAGCGACTGCCTCCGCCAGGCGCGTGAGATGGCGGCCGCCATGCTGGAGGCGTCATGACACGGACGCCGCATGAGCGTTTGCTGGGCATTGCCGCCGTGCTGGTGGCCGCCATCCTGTGGGGAACCACCGGCACCGCGGCAACCTTCGCCCCGGAGGTTAGCGCCGTGGCGATCGGTGCCGCGGCCATGGGGGGCGGTGGCCTGATGCAGGCGGCCCTCTCGGCCGGGCGGATCCGTCGCCATGCCGCCGCATTGCGCGCGCAGTGGCAGTACCTGCTGCTGGGTGCCGTCGCCGTGGCGATCTATCCCCTGGCGTTCTATGCCTCGATGCGCCTGGCCGGGGTCACCATCGGCACGGTGGTCTCCATCGGCTCGGCGCCGCTGCTCTCGGCGTTGATCGAGACGCGCCTGGATGGGCTGCGGCTCACGCGCCGCTGGATGATCGGCGCCGGTCTCGGGCTTGCCGGCATGCTGCTGCTGTGTCTGGCCGAAGGCAGCGGCCAGGTGCCGACCGGCACCGCATCGGGGGTGATCCCCGGCGTGTTGCTGGGGCTGGTCGCCGGCCTGGCCTATGCCCTCTACTCGTGGACGGCGCGGCGCCTGATGCAGCGCGGCATCGCGTCCCGTGCCGCCATGGGAGCCACCTTCGGAATCGGCGGCCTGCTGCTGATGCCGGTGCTGCTGGCTACCGGGGCGCCGCTGCTGGCCTCATGGGGCAATGCCTCGGTAGGGCTTTACATGGCCCTGGTGCCGATGTTCGTGGGGTATCTGTGCTTCGGGCATGGCCTGGCGCGCATCCCCGCGAGCACCGCCACGACGATCACCCTCTTCGAGCCCGTGGTGGCGGCGGGGCTGGCCGTGGTCATCGTCGGTGAACGCCTCCCGGCGATGGGCTGGGCCGGGATCCTGCTGATCCTGACGTGCCTGGTGTGTATCAGTGCCCCCATCAGGGCCGGCAAGCGGGAGGCGTCCGTTGCGGTGCCCGGCGCCGAGGCTAGCCCCGATACCCGCTCATGACGTCACATCAGTCGAGGCGACCTGGGGCACTCAGCGCCTCGATGATGCGACAGTTCTCGACCTTCCCGCCGGCACACTGGTCCACCATGCGCCTGAGCTCGTCACGCAGCGCCGAGAGCCGCTGGAGCCGGGACTCCACCTTCTCCAGGTGATGCCTGGCGATGGCGTCGACCTCCTGGCAGGGCATGTCGGGCCGGTCCGACATCGCCAGCAGTTCACGCACCGCGGGCACCGAGAAGCCGAAGTCTCGTGCATGGCGAATGAAGGTCAGCCGCCTGACGGCATGCTCGCCGTAGCGGCGTTGGCCGCCCTCGGTGCGCGTCGCCGCTTGCAGCAGCCCGATGCGCTCGTAGTAGCGAACCGTCTCGGGCTTGCAACCGGCCTGTCGGGCCAGCTCCCCGATGCCCATGGCAGGACGTGTCTCCGGCATCCTGATGCTCCTCCTCGATGGCTTGAACCTGTAGTGGCTACAGGGATTATCCTTGGAAGGTAACGCATCACCGGGAGTGCCACCATGGAACCTTCCACAGCCACGGCCTTTACGCTCCGCGTTGAGGGCATGGACTGCGGCGGCTGCGAGCGCAAGGTCGAGGCGGCGCTGGGTCGCCTCGAGGGCATCGAGGCGGTCTCGGCCAGCTCGATGACCGGGTCGGTGAAGATCCACCCCCACCCGCTTCAGGCGCCGTCACACGAGACGATCGCGCGGATCCTGGACGAGCTGGGCTACCGGCTTGGCGCCGATACCGGGAAGGAAGGCGCCGAGGCCTCCCCGGCGGCCTGGTGGCAAACCGCCAAGGGGCGCCTGGTGCTCGTCACCGGCGGGCTGCTGGTGCTGGCCTTCCTCCTTCGTCTGGCCTGGCCGGGGCTGGGCCAATGGCCCTTCGCCGCCGCCACCCTGGTGGGCCTGGTGCCCATCGTGCAGGGCGCCTGGGGCGCGCTGAAGATGCGCAACCCCTTCACCATCGAGATGTTGATGAGCATCGCCGCCCTGGGGGCGCTGGCCATCGATGCCGCGGCCGAGGCGGCGGTGGTGGTCTTCCTGTTCGCGGTGGGCGAACTGCTGGAAGGCGTGGCCGCCTCCCGGGCGCGACGCAGCATCTCGGCGCTGGCCGACCTGACCCCCTCCACCGCGAGGCTGGTGGAGGAGGGCGAGCCCCGGGAGGTCCCGGCCGCCACGCTCCGGCCCGGTCAGCGGGTGCAGGTGCGACCGGGCGACCGCGTGCCCTGCGATGGACGCATCCTGACCGGCGAATCCGACCTGGATGAGTCGCCGATCAACGGCGAGTCGATCCCCCGCTCGCGTGCCCCCGGGGACGATATCTTCGCCGGCACGGTCAACCTCGATGCCGTGCTCGAGGTCGAGGTCACCCGTGGCGCCGAGGACAACACCATCGCCCGGGTCATCCGCCTGGTGGAGGAGGCCCAGGCCGCCAAGGCGCCGGTGGCCCGCTTCATCGACCGCTTCGCTCGCTACTACATGCCGGTCGTGGTGGGGCTCGCCCTGCTGATGGCGGTGGTGCCGCCGCTGGTCTCCGCCATGGCCTGGTCGGAAGCGGTCTATCGTGCCCTGGCCCTGCTGCTGATCGCCTGCCCCTGTGCCCTGGTGATCTCGACCCCTGCGGCGATCGCCGCCGGCCTCTCGGCGGGTGCCCGCCGGGGGCTGCTGATCAAGGGCGGCGCGGTGCTCGAGCAGTTGGGCAAGCTGCACACGGTGGCGCTGGACAAGACCGGCACCCTGACCGCCGGCGCCCCCAGGGTCACCGACGTGGAGGGCTGGACCCGCGACCAGGACGCCAGCGAGGTACTGCGCCTGGCGGCGGCTCTGGAGCGTGACGCCAGCCACCCCATCGCCACGGCTATCCTGGCGCATGCCCGGCAGCAGGGCCTTTCCATCCCCCAGGCTCAAGGCAGCAGGGCCTTGTCGGGACGCGGCGTCGCCGGGCAGGTGGAAGGGCGTGCGCTGAGCCTGGTCTCGCCCCGTCAGCTGGCGGGGCAGGTCGCGCTCGATGACGGCCAGGGCGCGCGCCTCGCCGAGCTGGAGCACGCCGGCAAGAGTCTCGCCGTGTTGCTCGAGGGTGAAAGGCCGCTGGGCCTGATCGCCGTGCGCGATGAGCCGCGTGACGATGCCCGGGAGGGGCTGGCGGCCTTGTCGCGCCTGGGCGTGCAGGCGGTGATGCTCAGCGGAGACAACGCGCGTACCGCCGCCGCCATCGGCGAGAGCCTGGGCATCGAGGCGCACGGCGAGCTGATGCCCGAGGACAAGGCGCGGCGGGTGCGTGACTGGCAGGCCGATGGCCGAGGCCCCATCGGCAAGGTGGGCGACGGCATCAACGATGCCCCGGCACTGGCGGCGGCCGATGTGGGCATCGCCATGGGCGGCGGCACCGACGTGGCGCTGGAAACCGCGGATGCGGCACTGCTCAGGAACCGCGTCGGCGGCATCGCCGAGCTGATCGACCTGTCCCGGGCCACGCTGCGCAACGTCAAGACCAACGTCGCCCTGGCGCTGGGCCTGAAGGGCGTCTTCCTGGTGACCACGGCGCTGGGCATCACCGGCATGTGGATCGCGGTGATGGCGGATACCGGCGCCACCGTGCTGGTGACCCTGAACGCCATGCGGCTGCTGGGCTACCGCTTCGGCGGTGCCTAGGGTGGCGCTTCGTGAAGTCGCGCCGTGGCTTCCTAGGCGGCGCACCTGGGAGAGAGCAGGGCAGCCGAACTCGCTCTCGCGCTGAATGACCCGAATGGTTTATCTGCCAAAGATATCAGGGCCTTGCTCAGCATGAGCGGCATAATGTCCCGGCTGTTAGCTGCTATGATGGCGCCACTTCGTTAGCCACCATCCCGCTGGATCTCTCGCTATGCTCGCCGACACCCTTGCCGCCCTGACCCCCGCCGATCACGCCGCCGCCCGCCGTATGGCGTTGCACCTGGATAACCTCACCAAGCCCCCCGGCAGCCTGGGACGCCTGGAAACGCTGGCCGTGACGCTGGCGGCGATCTCCGGCGAGGCCTCTCCCCGGGTCTCGCCTCCGGGGATGCTGGTCTTCGCCGCCGACCATGGGGTGGCCGCCGAGGGGGTCTCGGCCTTTCCCCAGGAGGTCACCGCCCAGATGGTGGCCAACTTCGTGAGCGGAGGGGCGGCGATCAACGTCTTCGCCCGCCAGGTCGGGGCACGCCTAGAGGTAATCGACGTCGGCGTGGCCGCCACGCTGCCCTGTCGGGGCGTGGTGGACGAGAAGGTGCGCCACGGCACCGCCAACATGGTCGAAGGGGACGCCATGCGCCGTGACGAGGCGGTGTCGGCCATCGAGGCGGGCATTCGGGCCGCCGAGCGGGCCATCGATGCCGGCTGCCGCTGCCTGATCGTCGGCGAGATGGGTATCGCCAATACCACGGCGAGCAGCGCCCTGCTCGCCGCGCTCAGCGAGGCGCCGGTGGCAGGCCTGATCGGCAGCGGTACCGGGCTGCCGGCCAAGCGTCTTGCCCACAAGCAGGCGATCATCGAGCGCGCCCTTGCCGCTCGTGCGCCGGATCGTGCTGACCCCTTGGACGTGCTCGCCAAGCTCGGCGGGCTGGAGATCGCCGCCATGACCGGCGCCTACCTGGGCGGAGCGGCACGTCGGGTGCCGCTGCTGGTGGACGGCTTCATCGCCACGGTGGCCGCGCTGGTGGCCTGTCGACTGGGAGCCGACACCCGCGACTACCTGATCTTCGGACACCGCTCCCGCGAGCCGGGCCACGCCTATGCCCTGGCGGCCCTCGACGCTCAGCCGCTGCTCGACCTGGAGCTGTGCCTGGGGGAGGGCACCGGTGCGGCCCTGGCCTATCCGTTACTGGAGGCAGCCTGTTGTGTGCCGGCCGAGATGGCCACCTTCGACGCTATCGGCATCCACGTCGCCCCATGATGTCGGACAAGCGTCTCGCCTTCGGCCCGGGGCTTGCCCTCGAGGTCACCGCCGACTGCGTGCACCTGGCCGCCTCGCGCCCGCTGTGGACCCTGAGCAGCGCCCTGGTGGGCGGTGGCTTCGGCTGGCGGCGGCACTTCTGCAATTTCCACGTGGACAAGGGGTACGCCGGGGGCGCACCGGCGGCGGATCTCGCCGACTGGCTGGCGGCGCGGCGGCTGCCGGAGGGCGAGAGCCTGGCCATGATGACCGCCGTACGCCTCGAGCACCTGGCGCTGGCGCGGGACGAGGGCGTGCTGGTGGCGGTGACCGCCGGCGCGGGCAACGCCGTGGATATCGCCGCCCCTCTGGCCGGGGACCCCCGGCCGGTGGGCACCATCAATACCCTGGTCTTCCTCGACGCTCACCTCACCGATGGCGCCCTGGTCAACGCCTGCCTGTCCGCCAGTGAAGCCAAGGTCCGTGCCCTGCAGTCGCTGGAGGTGCGTGACCCCCACACCGGGACGCCGGCCAGTGGCACCTCCACCGACTGCCTGGCGATCGCCGTCACCCAGCGCGGTGCCGCGCAGCCCTACGCCGGTTCGGGTACGCGCCTTGGGCGCGAGCTGGGCCAGGCGGTCTTCCGGGCCACCCGCGAGGCGCTGCTGGGCTCCCGGGAGTGGCAGCGGCGGCGCGAGAGTCAGGAGGTGCCCCATGGCTGACCCCTTCTCCCTGGCGCTGCTGGTTCTGGTGCTGGCCGCCGTGGCGCTGGACCTCGCCATCGGCGACCCACGCCGCCTGCCGCATCCAGTGGTGGGCATGGGGGCGGTGATCGCCTGGCTGGAGCGCGCCTGGAACCATGGCACCCCCCGGGCGCGCCAGATCCGCGGCGCGCTGATGACGACCCTGGTGGTGATGGGCACCTGGCTGCTGGCCTGGGCCGCTATCGTGCTGCTGGCGCGGCTTCATCCCTGGCTGGGCTGGCTGGCGCAGTGGTGGCTGCTGGCCAGCTGCCTGGCCATTCGAGGCCTGCGCGATGCTGCCCTGGCGGTGGCCGTGCCATTGGCCAGCGGCGATCTCTCCGCGGCGCGCCGGGCGCTTGCCATGATTGTCGGCCGCGACACCAATGGCCTTGACGAGGGGGAGGTGACCCGCGGAGCGGTGGAGACGGTGGCCGAGAACACCGTGGACGGTATCACCGCGCCACTCTTCTTTGCCCTGCTCGGCGGCGCCCCCCTGGCGCTGGCCTACAAGGCGGTCAATACCTTGGACTCCATGGTGGGCTATCGCAGCGAGCGATACCGCGACTTCGGTCGGGCCTCGGCGCGGCTGGACGATGCCGCCAACTGGCTGCCGGCACGGCTCACCGCCCTGACCCTCTGGCTGGGCGCGCTCTGTCTGGCGCGCTGGGAGCGCGGCCTGCGTACCCAGGGTGCGCTGGCCGCCACCTGCCGCGAGGCGCCGCGCCATCCCAGCCCCAACAGCGGCTGGCCCGAGGCCATGGTGGCCAACCTGCTGGGTGTCCAGCTCGGCGGCACCAACCGCTACCGCGGCGAGGTCTCCGAGCGCGCTCGCCTGGGCGAGCCCCATCAGCCGCTGGGTGCCGCCCATGTTCCGGCGGCGATTCGCCTGATGCACGGTGGCTGGCTGGTCTTCCTCATCTTGCTGTCGGCGACGGTGCTGTTTGGAGAGACAATGTCGTGAGGGCACGAGATTCGAGATCCACCTCCCCTGGCTGGCCCCTGCACGGCGGCCAGCCCGCCCCCCTGTTGGCGCGCTTTGGCCTGGCCGAGGAGACCCCGGTGCTGGATGTCAGCGCCAACCTCAATCCATTGGGGCCGCCGGCCTGGCTTCACGGGTGGTTGATGGCCCGGCTCGGCGAGCCCGAGGCCCTTGCTCGCTACCCCGACCCCGGATACGCCGAGGCACACGCGGCCATCGCCGCCCACGAAGGGGTGGCCACGGAGCAGGTGCTGCTGACCAACGGCGGCGCCGAGGCGATCTTCCTGGCCGCCGCCCTGCAGGCTCGCGAGCGGCCCGGGGCGGCGGCGGCCATCATCGAGCCTACCTTCGCCGAGTACGCCCGGGCCTGCGCGGCCCATGGGCTGCCGGTGCAGAGGCTTCCTCTGGCACTTCCGGACTTTCGCCTCGACGTCGAGGCCATCGTCGCGGAGCTTGGCGAGGCGCAGCTGCTGTGGCTCTGCCGCCCCAACAACCCCACCGCCACCCTGGTACCTAAGCCCGACGTGGAGCGCCTGCTCGCCCTGACCGCGGCGCGAGGCTGTCGGCTGGTGGTGGACGAGGCCTTCGTGGACTTCATCGGGGACCCCCGGGAGTCGCTGACGCCGCTGCTCGCCGACCATCCGCACCTCGTGCTGCTGCGCTCGATGACCAAGCACTTCACCCTGCCGGGGCTGCGCCTGGGCTACCTGCTGGGCGCACCCGAGGTGGTGGCGGCGGCCCGTGCCTGCCAGCCCGCCTGGAGCGTCAACGCCCTGGCCGCGGCCCTGGTGGCGCCCCTGCTGGCCGACCTCGACTTCGCCCGGCGCACCGAGGGCTGGCTTGCCGCCGAGCGGCCGCGGCTGCAGGCGGGGCTCGAGGCCCTGGGTCTCGAGGTGGTGCCGAGCCGGGCCAACTTCTTCCTGGTGCGCCATCCGGCGGGTCGCGAAGCCTCCCGCTGCCTGTTGCCGGCGCTGCTTCGCCGCGGCGTGCTGGCGCGTCACACCGAATCCTTTGCGGGCCTCGACGGCGGCTGGCTGCGCCTGGCGCTGCGCGATGCCGAGGACAATGAGCGCCTGCTGGCGGCCCTGGACGAGGCCTTGGTCGAGGTGGGCCGGCCGGAGGTGCCGCGTTGATCGCCTTCGTCAGTGGTGGCGCCCGCTGCGGCAAGAGCCGCTTCGCCGAGGCGCTGCTTTGTCGCTGGCACGTCCAACGCGGTGGCCGGCGTTGGTACCTGGCCACCGCCCGGGCTGCCGACGCCGAGATGGCCGCGCGCATTGCCCGCCATCGCCGGGAGCGTGGGCCGGGGTGGCAGACCCTGGAGGCACCGCTGGCCCTGGATGTGGCTCTGGCCCGGGTAGGCGATGGCGATAGCGTGCTGCTCGACTGCCTGACCCTCTGGGCCAGCCAGTGGCGCTACGGCGGTGGCGGTAGCGATGATGAGGGTGAGGCGCTGCTGGCCGAGTGCCTGGCCGCGGCCCGGGTGCGCGGGATCGCCCTGGTGGTGGTCTCCAACGACCTCAACGAGGACCTCCCACCGGGCGACGCCGAGACCCGACGCTATATCGCCTTCCTGCAGCGGCTGCACCGCCGCCTGGCCCACGAGGCCGACCGGGTGGTGGAGGTGGTGGCGGGCCTGCCCATTGAATGGAAGCCCATCGTAGAGAACGACGCGGAGACGACCGGATGAGAGAGGCCCTCTTTGGACTGGTGCTGGCCCTGCAGTTCCTGACCCGGATTCCCCTGCCCATGGCCTGTCCCTGGCACGCCGGCACCTGCCGCTGGGCGCTGCGCAGCTACCCCCTGGTGGGGCTGTTGGTCGGCGCCGCTCTGGCGGGCCTGGCCACCCTGGGGCAGGGGCTACCCACTCCGCTGCTGGCGCTGGCACTGCTCAGCCTGTGGGTGGCCCTCACCGGCGGCCTGCACCTGGACGGCGTCATGGACGTGGCCGACGCGCTGGGCAGCAATGCGCCCCTGGAGAAGCGCTGGGCGATCATGAAGGACAGCCAGGTGGGCAGCTTCGCGATCCTGTCCCTGGTGTTCCTGCTGGCCTGGAAGGGGGCGCTGATCTGGGCCCTGCTCGAGGCCGGGGCGAGTCCCTGGCTGTGGGTGGCGCTGCCGGCGCTGGCGCGCTTCGGGGCCCTCGCCCTGCTGCGCCTGGCACCCCTGGCGCGGCGCGAGGGGCTGGCCTGGTCCTGGCGGCAGCACCTGGCGCCGCGGGACCTCGGGCTTGCGCTGCTGCCGCTGCTGGTCGTCTTCGGCTTTCTGCCGGGCGGCGTCTGGCTGCTCGGCGCCCTGTGCCTCTTTCTGTTTGTCTACGGCCTGGTCATGGCCCGGGCCTTTACCGGCATCAACGGCGATATCGTCGGTGCCGCCATCGAGGGAGGAGAATTATGGCTGCTGTTCAGCGCCTGGAGCTGGTGGTGGTTCGTCATGGCGTGACCCGCTGGAACCTGGACCGGCGCTACCAGGGGCAGCGCGACATCCCGCTGCTGCTGCCCGATGCCGTGCCGGACATGGACCGCTTGCGCGACCACCTGGTGGGCGAGGCCTTCGACGCGGTGCACTGCAGCGACCTGGCCCGCTGTCGGCAGACCCTGGCCCATGTGCTGCCGGGGAGCGAAGGGACGGCGTCCTTCGATGCGCGCCTGCGCGAGCTCGACTTTGGCGACTATGAGGGGCGCACCTGGGACGCGCTCAAAGACGATCCGCGCTATCGCGCCTGGGTCGACAGCGCCGGCATGCAGGCGCCGCCCGGCGGTGAGTCCGCCGACGATCTCTGGGCGCGCCTCGAAGCCTGGCTCGAGGGCGTGCTGGCCCAGGCCGCTGAGCAGGGGCATCGCCGCGTGCTGGCGGTGAGCCACGGCGGCGCCATCCGCGAGCTGCGTCGCCGCCTGGAGGCGACCGATTTCTGGGAGGGGGTGGTGGGCCAGGCCCAGGGGCGCCGTTTCGAGTTCGATAACCAGGAGGGGGAGTGGCGATGCAAAGCGTCATCGGTGGTGCCTGTTCGGGTCGACGCCAGCTAGCGGCGCAGCGCTTCCCCTGTGCCGGTTGGCACCGGCTGGTGAAGGGGGAGGGCGCCGAGGAGTGCCTGGCCGGACACGCGGGGCGGGAGGTGCTGGTGGTCGATGGCATCGCCGCCTGGCTCTCGGCCGCCCTTGCCGAGATCCCGGACGACGATGCCCTGCGTGAGACCTGGTTGAGGCTACTGGATGGTTTCGTCGCGGCGCCCTGCGAAGCGGTGCTGATCCTCGACGAGATGGGGCGTGGCATCGTGCCCATGGACTCGGCGGCACGACGCCTGCGGGACCATAACGGCTGGCTGGTCCAGGCCGCGGTCGAGCGTAGCCGGGTGGCCTGGTATCTGCGTCATGGCCTCTGCAAGCAGCTGAAATAAAAGAACCTTGAGTGTGCTTGCTGACCTCCGGCGTTGACCGCGCTGCCGCGCCTTGCTAGCTTACGCGCACTCTCAGGTGCTGGCGGAGTGAATGCCGCCAGGTAAACGGGAAGTCGGTGCGCGGTGTTCTGCTCAACAGCCCGCCAGTCCGACGCTGCCCCCGCAACGGTGATCGAGACACGAACCGCCACTATCTTCAACGGTATGCCACTGTGCCAATCGGCATGGGAAGGCGGCGGTTCAGAAGCAGGTCAGGGCTAACGCCCGGCCCTTCGCTCGTCAGCCCGGAGACCGGCCCGAGAGCTCATGCCAGGTTGCGGTGGGCAATCTTGAGGCTGGGCGTATGTCACCTCCCCGTTCCTCGTCTCTCTTGTTTGCCCATCGCAGCCGGCGAAAAAAATTATGCCGTGCGGGTGAGCACGGCGAAGCAAGGGACAGACATGAACACGACTTTTGCCTCCCGGGGCCTTGCGACCTTCGCCTTGGCCGCCCTGCCGCTGGCCATTCAGGCCGCCGAGCCTTTGCAAGAGAGCTCGGCCGCCACCGCCGCCGAGCCGCAGACCCTCAACCCCATGGTGGTCACCGCCGCCCTGGCGCCACGCACCGCCGGCGAGACGCTTTCCTCCGTGACCGTGCTCGACGAAGCCACGCTTCGCCGCCAGGACCCGACCAGCATCACCGATCTGCTACGCGGCCAGCCGGGGGTGGACGTTTCCAGCAACGGCAGCTTCGGCAAGAGCAGCAGCGTCTACATTCGCGGGACGTCGAATAGCCAGAGCCTGCTGATGATCGACGGCATTCGCCTGCGCTCCGCGACGCTGGGCGAGCCTGCCTGGCAATTCCTCGATCCGCGTATGTTCCAGCGCGCCGAGATCGTGCGTGGCCCCCGCGGCAGTCTCTATGGTGCCGATGCGGTGGGCGGCGTCATTCAACTCTTTACTCCCGAGGGCGAGGCAGGGGCGCCGACGCCGCGTATCTCGCTGGGCGGCGGCTCCTTCGACACCCAGCGCTACAGCGCCTCGCTGTCCGGCGCCAGCGGCGGCACCCGCTACTACTTCGCCGGTAGCCATTTCAGCACCGACGGTGTGCCGGTGGTGCGTGGTGGCGACGACAAGGGGTATGACAATACCTCAGGCCTGGTGCGGCTCTCGCATACCTTCGACAACGACGCCGAGGTGGGGGTGCTGGCGCTGCGGGCCCGGGGCAATACCGAGTTCGTCGGAGGGGACACGGACTATGTGCAGCAGGTGGCCGGCGTTTACGGGGAGTTGCCGGTCACCGACCGGTGGCGTAGCCGCCTGACGCTCAGCGAGGCTCGGGACGAGAGCGACAACATCGATGTCTTCGGCGACTCGATTATCGATACCCGCACGCGTACCGCTCGCTGGGAGAATACCCTGTACCTCGGTGCTCACGAGCTGATCGCCGGGGTCGAGTACAGCGAGGACCGGGTCAGCGGTACCACCGAGTATGCGGAGAGCAGCCGCGACAATACCGCCGTCTTCGCCCAGGGGCTGTTCGACCTCGCGCCGGCCTCGCTACAGGCCAGCCTGCGTCACGACGACAACCAGGCCTTCGGCGAGGAGGTGACCGGCAGCCTGGCGCTGGGCTATGCGCTGGATGACTCCCATACCCTGCGGGCCAGTGTTGGTAGCGCCTTCAAGGCCCCCACCTTCAACCAGCTCTACTTCCCCGGGTTTGGCAACCCCGAGCTGGAAGCCGAGACCTCCGAGACCCTCGAGCTGGGCGTGCGCGGCCAGTACCGCCAGTTCTTCTGGGACCTGGCGGCCTACCAGACGGACGTGGATAACCTGATCGCCAATGCCCTGGTCAATGGGCGTTTCGCCCCCTATAACGTGGCCGAGGCGCGGATCCGCGGCGTGGAGCTCTCCGCCGGCGCCGAGATCGACGACTGGATCCTGGCCGCGGCCCTGACCTATACCGATCCGGAGGACCGCGAGACCGGCAAGCGCCTGCGGCGCCGGGCGTCACAGAGCCTGCGCCTGGACGTGGATCGCGAGCTGGGCGACTGGTCCCTGGGCGGCTCCTGGGTCGTCCAGAACCACCGCTACGACGATGCCGCCAACGAAGAACGGCTCGCCGGCTTCGGCCTGGTCGATCTGCGTGCCGGCTGGGACTTCGCCCCCGGCTGGTCGACCCGCCTGACGGTGGAAAACGTGCTGGACAGGGACGTCGTCACCGCCCGGGATTTCAGCGGCAACGATTACCTCAACGCCGGTCGTGCCGCCTTCCTTAGCCTGCATTTCGGTGGCTGATGCCTAGTCGTCTGGTAACGGGGCTAGCGCTTGCCCTGCTGTCCCTGGTCGCCCAGGCCGGCGAGCGCTGCGCCATCGATGATCGGGGCCGGCAGGTTTGCCTCAGTGAGCCGGCGCAGCGTATCGCCGCCCTCTCGCCGGGGGCCACCGAGCTGGTCTATGCCGCCGGGGCCGGCGAGCGGGTCGTCGCCGTGGTGGAGTACAGCGACTATCCCCCCGAGGCCCGCGAGGTGGCCTCGGTGGGCAGCCATACCCGGCTCGACCTGGAGCGCCTGCTGGCGCTGGCACCCGACCTGGTGATCGGCTGGGTCACCGGCAATCCCGCGGAGCAGCTCGAGACCCTCGAGTCCCTGGGCCTGCCGGTGTTCTATATCGAGCCGCGCTCCTTCGAGGGCGTGGCCACGACCATCGAGCGGCTCTCGCGCCTGGCCGGCAGCGAGGCGGCGGGGGAGGCCGAGGCGGCGCGCTTTCGCGACGGCATGGCCGAACTCGCCGAGCGCTACGCGGATGCCGCGCCGGTCTCGGTCTTCTACCAGGTGTGGGACGAGCCGCTGATGACCATCAACGACGACCACCTGATCGGCCAGGTGCTCTCCCTGTGCGGCGGCGTCAATGTCTTCGGCGGGCTCGACCGGCTGGTGCCGCGCCTCGACGAGGAGGCGGTGCTGGCCGCCGACCCCGAGGCGATCCTCGCCGGCGGCATGGGCGAGGAGAACCGCGCCTGGCTGACCCACTGGGAACGGTACCCGGCGCTCACCGCCGTGGCCCGGGACAACCTCTTCTTCGTGCCACCCTCGCTGATCCAGCGCCCCACGCCGCGCCTGCTGGAGGGCAGCCGACTCTTCTGCGAGAAGCTCGAGGTGGCCCGGGGGCGTCGCGAGGCGAGCCCCTGATGATGGTCCTGGCGCGGCCCCTGGGAGGCCTGGCCCTGGCCGCCCTGGCGGCCCTGATCCTGTCGCTGGCACTGGGCAGCGTGTCGCTCTCGCCGGGCGAGATCCTCGCCGTGCTGCGCGGCCAGGGGGGCCCGCTGGCCCAGACCCTGATCCTCGAGCTGCGCCTGCCCCGTTCGCTCTCCGCCTTCGCGGTGGGCGGACTGCTCGCCGTGGCCGGCGCCCTGATGCAGGTGCTGCTGCGCAATCCCCTGGCCGACCCCTATGTGCTGGGACTCTCCGGGGGCGCCTCGGTGGGGGCCCTGGCCGCCATGCTGGCGGGCCTCGGCGGCCTGGTGGTCTCCGGCAGTGCCTTCGCCGGGGCGCTGCTCTCGACCCTGCTGGTGTTCGGCCTGGCCCATGGCCGTGGCGGCTGGACCCCGGCGCGGCTGCTGCTCACCGGGGTGGTGGTGGCCGCCGGCTGGGGGGCGGTGATCACCCTGATGCTGGCGGTGACCCCCGCCGACCGCCTGCCCGGTATGCTCTACTGGCTGATGGGCGATCTCGCCTACGCTCGCGCCCCTTGGCCACCGCTGGCCCTGCTGCTGGTGGTCTGCCTGCTGGTCATGCCGCTGGGGCGCAGCCTCAATGTCTTGGCCCGGGGCCCCCTGCAGGCCGCCGCCCTCGGCGTCTCGGTGCGCCGCCTGGAGTGGGGCGTCTACCTGGGGGCCAGCGCCCTGACCGCCATGGCGGTGACCAGCGCCGGCAGCATCGGCTTCGTCGGCCTGGTGGTGCCGCATATGCTGCGCCTGCTGCTGGGCAACGACCAGCGGCTGATCCTCCCCGCCTGCGCCCTGGCCGGTGGCACCCTGCTGTTGCTGGCGGACACCCTGGCGCGCACGATGATCGCCCCCGAGCAGTTGCCGGTGGGGGTGATCACCGCCCTGCTGGGGGTGCCGACCTTCCTCTATCTGCTGTATCGGAGCCAGTGATGAGCCGCCTCGAGGCCTGCCAGTTGGTGATCGATATTCCCGGGCGTGGTGACGGCCGGGCCCTCGACGTGTGCCTCGAGCCAGGCCAGGTGTGGGGCGTGCTGGGGCCCAATGGCGCCGGCAAGACGACGCTGTTGCATACCCTGGCCGGCCTCAGGGCCCCGCGTTCGGGGCAGGTGCGCCTCGACGACCGGCTGCTCTCGGGGCTGGGCCGTCGCCGGGTGGCGCGTCGGCTGGGGCTGGTCTTCCAGGAGCGCCACGACGGTTTCCCCGCCACGGTGCGCGAGACCGCCCTGATCGGCCGCCACCCCTACCTCTCGCCCTGGCAGATGGAGGGCGCCGAGGAGCTGCGCCTGGCCGAGGCGGCCCTGGAGCGGCTCGATATCGCCCATCTGGCCGATCGCCTGGTGGGGACCCTCTCCGGCGGCGAGCGCCAGCGCCTGGCCATCGCCACGGTGCTGACTCAGGCGCCGGCTATCTGGCTCGCCGACGAGCCCACCAACCATCTCGATCTGCACCACCAGACCGAAGTCATGGCGCTGCTCGCCGGCGAAGCCAAAGAGGGCAGGGCGGTGATGATGTGCCTGCACGACCTCAACCTGGCCGCCCGCTGGTGCAGCCACCTGCTGCTGCTCTACCCGGACGGCGAGGCCTGCTGGGGGCCGGCGGAGGCCATGCTGGAGCCCAAGGCCCTGGAGCGGCTCTACGGCCAGCGCCTGGCCACCGCCTGGGTCGATGGCGCCCCGGTCTTTGTGCCCGCCAGGTAACCCCTGGCTATCTCAGAGGGCATGGCGAAAGCGCAGGATCCGGCCCTGGTCCCTGGGGTCATCGAGGAAATCCGCCTGCACGCCGAAGGTGCGGCGCAGCCGCTCGACGCTGAGGACTCGCTCGGGCGGGCCGATATCCACCAGGCGGCCGGCCTCCATCACCCCGATGCGATCACAGGCCATGGCCTGGTTGAGGTCGTGCAGGGCGATCACCACCGTGACCGGTAGCCGCCCGACCAGTTGCAGGATCGACAGCTGGTGGCGGATATCCAGGTGGTTGGTGGGCTCGTCGAGCAGCAGGATCCTCGGCCGCTGGGCCAGGGCGCGGGCGATATGCACCCGCTGGCGTTCGCCGCCGGAGAGGGTGTGCCAGAGACGCCCCGCCAGGTGCCCCATATCGACGTCGTCGAGGGCTTGGCCGACGATGGCGTCATCCTCGTCGGACCAGGGCCGCAGCGGCGAGAGGAAGGGGGTCCGGCCCAGGGCGACCACCTGGCGAACCGCCACCCGGTCGAGGGTCTCCGCCTGCTGCTCGACGAAGGCGATGGCCCGGGCGATCTCCCGCTGGCGCATCCGCCGCATCGGTCGCTCATCCACCAGCACCCATCCGCGCTTCGGCCGGCGCAGCCCGGCCAGTACCCGTAGCAGGGTGCTCTTGCCCGAGCCGTTCGGGCCGATCAGCCCGAAGGTCTCCCCGGGGGCCACCGTGAGGCTGACGTCGCTCAGCAAGCGGTGCCCCTGGACCGTCCAGTCGATGTTTTCGGCGCTCAGTCTCATGATCTTCTCGTCCCGCGCACCAGGATGATGGCGAAGGCCGGAGCGCCGATCAGCGCCGTGACCACGCCGATCGGCAGCACCTGCCCCGGCACCAGGATGCGCGAGAGGATATCCGTGCCGATCAGGAAGACCGCGCCGGCCAGCGCCGAGGCCGGGACCAGCCGGGTGTGGCGGCTGCCGACCAAAAAGCGCATGGCATGGGGAATCACCAGGCCCACGAAGCCGATGGCGCCGACCATGGAGACCATCACCGCGGTGACCAGGGCCATGGCGCCGATCAGCACGCCGCGCACCCGGTTTACGGCGATGCCCAGGGAGGCGGCGCCATCGGCCCCGAAGGTAAAGGCGTCCAGCGCCTGCCGGTACCACAGGCAGACCAAGAGGCCGCCGAGGGCGGCGGGGAGGCCCAGGGCCACATCGTCCCAGCGCACGCCGGAGAGGTTGCCCATCAGCCAGAACATGATCCCCCGCGCCTGCTCGGCATTCGCCGACCTGGCGATGATAAAGGCGGTGAGGGCATTGAAGAGCTGCGAGCCGGCGATGCCCGCCAGGATGATGGCCCCCGCGGCCTGGGCGCCGCGTCCGCCCCCGGTGCCGCTGCCGGCGGCCTGGGCGAGCAATACCACCAGGCCGAAGGCCAGTCCCGCCCCGGCGAAGGCGCCGAGGGAGAGCGTCAGGGTGCCGGCGCCGAGCCCGGCGATGGTCACCGCCACGGCGCCGGTGGAGGCGCCGGCGGAGATCCCCATCAGGAAGGGATCGGCCAGGGGGTTGCGCAGCAGCGCCTGCAGGACCACGCCGGCCAGGGCCAGCCCGGCGCCGCAACCGGCGGCGAGCAGGGTGCGGCTGAGCCGATAGTTCCAGACGATGCCGGCATCGATGCGATCGACGGCATAGCCCGCCCCCCAGAGGTGGTTGGCCAGCACCTTGAGGATGGTCTCCACCGGGATCGAAGTCTCGCCGATGGCGGTACCCGCCAGGATGGCGATACCCAGGATCGGCGGCGCCAGCCAGGCCCAGCGCCATGGCAAGCGCACCGCCGGGGACAGGGGCATCGACGCATTCATCGCTCGAAGGCGAGGCTCGGTAAGGCCTCGACCAGGGTCTCGAGGCCGAAGATCGTACGCATGGTGGCGCTCATCGCATGGGCGTCCATCTCGATGATGCGGCCGTTGCGTACCGCCGACATCTCCCGGGTCACCGGATCGCTATGCAGGAAGTCGAGCTTTTCGGCGACATCGTCGGCGGGGTAGCGGCGACGATCCATGCTGGCCACCACGATGATATCCGGGTCGGCCCGGGCGATGGATTCCCAGCCGACGGTGGGCCACTCCTCATCGGATTCCACCACGTTGTGGATGCCGAGTGCGTCCATCATATAGCCCGGTGCGCCGAGTCGGCCGGCGACATAGGGATCGGCGGATCGGTCGGGGGAAGAGAACCAGAATACCGCCGACAACTCCTCGGGAAGTTCCAGGGCCTCGGCGGCGGCGATGGCCGTCGCTTCCCGCGCTTCCAGGTCGGCCACCAGGGCCTGCCCGGCCTCCTGGACGTCGAAGATGGTGGCCAGCTCGCGGATGCCCTTGTAGATCGCCTCGGGAGAGAAGGCGGCAGTCCGGGTGCCGTCGCCGCCGGTGCTGTTGTCCTTGGTATCGCAATCCGCCGGCATCACATAGGTGGCGATGCCCAGCTCGTGAAACTGCTCGCGGGTCGCCACGCTGCCGGTGGGGCCGATATGCCACTCATACTGGGCTGCGACGAGCTCGGGGCGGCGGTTGACCACGGCCTCGAAACTCGGGTCGTTGTCGGCCAATCGCTCGATGCCGGCATTGACCTCGCGAAACTCCGGCAGCACCGGAGTGAACCAGACCGAGGTGCCGGCGACCCGCTCGGCCAGGCCCAAGGCATAGAGGATCTCGGTGGCCGACTGTCCGACGGTGACCGTGCTTTGCGGTGCGGAGGGGAAGCCGATTTCCATGCCGCAGTTGGTCAATGTCAGCGGATAATTCGTGTCATTAGACAGGGAATGAGCGGCGGGAATTATCGATAACATGGCCAGTAGATGGCGAGCGTATTTCATAAACTCTCTTCCGGTAAAGTCTGAATAATGGTCGCTGGTTTGACGCTGGTTCTTTGGCGGAAAATCGATAAATAAGCCGCGTCTTGCATGGCCATGCCGTGATGGGGCTCGTCGCTCTCCCCGGGGAGTCGGCGCAAGCGGCGAAGATCATGGAGGAAGTCGGCACAAGAAAACAAGCCCGGTTGCCGCCGGTGCGGTTCTTGCTTTAGGATGGCTCGAATGAAAATGGGTACCCCTGTCCTGGAGGAAGTTGGCCAGGGGATAATCGGGAAGTATGGTGAGGCCTCGCGCCGATCCCATCGCTGCCCCCGCAACGGTAATGAGTGAAACGCCTGCGACGACCACTGGCATCCGCCGGGAAGGTGCAGGCGACGGCACGGCGCCGAGACGATCTGCGCCAGGCCCTCCTCGAGCCCGGAGACCGGCCCATTATTTCGTTCATCCGGTAACGGTGCGGTGGGCACCGGGGATAGTCTGCCTGTGATTCCTTTCCTAGCTTCACGTCGGGGGCCGCGGCTGGTCGTGTGCCAGGCCCCGATGCCCGGTCGGGCGGTGGTGCCATGACCCCCGTGGCCGAGTTCCCCTTCGTCGCCGTGGTCGGCCAGCCGGCCCTCAAGACCGCCCTGCTGCTCAACGCCATCGACCCCCGGGTGGGGGGTGTGCTGATCAGCGGCCCCCGCGGCAGCGCCAAGTCCACCCTGGCCCGGGCGCTGGCGGCGATCCTCCCCGATACCTCCGAGGGGCGCCGGCCGCCCTTCGTCACCCTGCCGCTGGGCGCCAGCGAGGAGCGCCTGACCGGCAGCCTGGACCTGCAGCGGGTGCTGTCCGAGCGCGAGGCGGCCTTCCAGCCGGGGCTGCTGGCCAGGGCGGACGGCGGGGTGCTCTACGTCGACGAGGTCAACCTGCTGCCGGACTCCCTGGTGGACCTGCTGCTCGACGCGGCGGCCAGCGGCGTCAACAGCGTCGAACGCGACGGCATCAGCCATCGCCATCCCGCCCGCTTCGCCCTGATCGGCACCATGAATCCCGACGAGGGGGAGCTGCGTCCCCAGTTGCTCGACCGCTTCGGCCTCTGCCTCGAGCTCGAGGCGACGGTGGCCGTCGAGGAGCGCATCGCCATCCTGCGCCAGCGGGAGGCCTTCGATCGTGACCCCGAGGGCGTGTTGGCGAGTCATGCCGAGGCCCAGGCCGCGCTGACCCACCGCCTGAGCCAGGCGCAGCAGAGGCTCGCCGAGATCACCACCGATCCCTGGGTCTACGAGCATATCGCCCGGGGCTGCGAGGCCGCCGGCGTCGAGGGCCTGCGCGCGGACGTGACCTGGCATCGCGCGGCCCGGGCCCATGCCGCCTGGCGCGGCGCGACCAGGGTGACCCGGGAGGACCTGGACGCCGTCGCCCCCTGGGTGCTGGCCCATCGCCGTACCCGGGAGTCCCGGCCCGATCACATGCCGCCGTCCGGTGGCTCAGGCGGCCAAGGTGGCAGTGGCGGCGGCGATGGCGGCGGAGCCGCGCCCGGCGAGGGTCAGGGCGGCCCGGGCGGAGACGGGCAGTGGGGCGCCATGCCACCGCTGGCCCAGCCGAGCGTCGACGTACCGGCTCAGGCGCTGCCGGCGACCGAGGCGCCGGCCCGCAACGCCGCCACCTCGCCCGCGGCGACAGCGCCGCGGGGGACCCGGCGGCAGGGCGGGCCGGGTCGGCAGCGCGCCGGTGGCGAGGCCCGGGCGCGCCGGCCGGACTGGTTCGCCACCCTGGTCGCCAACCGTGGCCGCTGGCCCTGGCGGGAGCTGCGCTATCGTCGGGGCCGCGGTGGCCGGCCGCTGGTGCATCTGGTGCTGCTGGATACCTCCGCCTCCACCCTGGGCTGGCGGCGGCTGGGCCGCGCCAAGGGGCTGGTGGAGCGGCTGGGGCGCCAGGCCTACGCCGCCCGGGAGCAACTGGCGGTGCTGGGCTTCGGCAACGACGGCGTCACGGAGCTGGTGCCGCGGCGTCGTGCCCCCAAGACGCTGCCCGGGCGGCTCGAGGCCGCCGGCGGTGGCGGAGGCACGCCGCTGCGCGAGGCGATCCAGCACGCGGCGCGGCTGATTCGCCGGTGGCGCCGGCAGGACGCCGGCCTGCGGGTGCGCACCTACCTGATCACCGACGGCCGCACCCGCCAGCCCCTCGATGGCTTGCCGTCGCTGGGGGAGTGCGTGGTCGTGGATACCGAAGAGGCCGCCGTCAAGCGCGGCCGCGGCGCGCGAATCGCCGCGCAATTGGGCGCCCACTATCACCCCCTGTCCTATGGAGCGTCCAGTAGAGAGTCCCGTGGAGAGTCGGCCCATGGCTAAGCCAACCGAGGCGGCGAGCGCCGCCTGTCCCGCCCTCTTTCTCGCCGCCCCGGCCTCGGGGCAGGGCAAGACCACGGTGACCGCGGCCCTGGCCCGACTGCTGCGCAACCGGGGCCAGGTGGTGCGGGTCTTCAAGACCGGCCCCGACTACCTGGACCCGCGGGTGCTGGCCCAGGCCTCCGGCCGGCCGGTGGACCCCCTCGACCTGTGGATGGCCGGCGAGGCCGACTGCCGCCGGCGCCTGTACGAGGCCGCCCGGGAGGCGGACCTGATCCTGGTGGAGGGTGCCATGGGACTGTTCGATGGCGAGCCCTCCAGCGCCGACCTGGCGGCGCTGTTCGACCTGCCGCTGGCCATCGTCATGGACGTCAAGGGCATGGCCCAGACCGCGGCGGCGCTGGTGGCCGGCCTGGCGGGCTTCCGCGACGATGTGCGCATCGCCGGGCTGATCGCCAACGCCTGCGGTTCGAAGCGCCATCGGGAGCTGATCGAGGAGGCGCTTCCGGCCGAGATTCCGCTGCTGGCCGCGGTGCCCCGGGATGCCGCCCTGGCCCTGCCCGAGCGCCACCTGGGGCTGGTCCAGGCCGAGGAGATCCGCGACGACCTGGAGGCCCGCTTCGAGGCCGGCGCCGCCGCACTCGAGGCCGAGGGGCTGGCGGAGGCGCTGCTGGTGCTGCCGCCGGTCAGCTTCGCGGCGCCGCCCCAGGCCGCCGCGGCGCCCCTGCCGTCGCTGCGGGGCCGGACGATTGGCGTGGCCCGGGACGCGGCCTTCAGTTTTATCTACCAGGCCAACCTGGATCTGCTGGAGCGCATGGGCGCGAGCCTGCGCTTCTTCTCGCCACTCACCGATAGCCGCTTGCCACCCTGCGATGCCCTCTGGCTGCCGGGGGGCTACCCGGAGCTGCACGCCGCACGGCTGGCGGCGAACGCGCCGATGCGCGAGGCGATCCAGGGCTTCTTCGCCGTCGACAAGCCGATCCTCGCCGAGTGCGGCGGCCTGCTCTACTGCCTGGAGAACCTGACCGACGTGGACGGCGAGACCCACGCCATGCTGGGGCTGCTGCCCGGCCGGGGCGCCATGCGCGGGCGACGCGGCTGCCAGGGGATGCAGACCGCCGAGCTGCCGGAGGGGCCGGTGCGCGGCCACGCCCACCACCGCTCGGTGGCGGAAGGCACCCCCGAGCCCATCGCCTTCGGCCGGCGCCAGCGCCACCCCGCGCCGGGGGAGGCCATCTATCGTGAGCGTGGCCTCACGGCCACCTACCTGCACCTCTACTTCCCCGATAACCCCGATGCCCTGGCCCGGTTGTTCACGGCGAGCGAGCAGCCGACAAGCGCGATCATAGAGACCGAGGAGTCCCAAGGATGAACCTGAACAAGATCCCCGCCACGGTGGTGACCGGCTTTTTGGGCAGCGGCAAGACGACCCTGCTGGCCGGCCTGCTGCGCCAGGTCACCGGCAAGCGCATCGCCGTTATCGTCAACGAGTTCGGCGAGCAGGACATCGACTCCAGCCTGCTGCGCGGCTGTGCCCTGGGTTGTGACGAGGAGGGCGAAGACGCCCCCGTGGAACTCGAGCGCGGCATCTATGAGCTGGCCAACGGCTGCATCTGCTGCACCGTGGAGGAGGAGTTCCTGCCGGTGATGAAGCAACTGGTGGCGCGCCGCGACGATATCGACCATATCCTCATCGAGACCAGCGGCCTGGCCCTGCCCAAGCCGCTGGTCCAGGCCTTCAACTGGCCGGAGGTGCGCCAGCACTGCACCGTGGACGCCATTATCACCGTGATCGACGGCCCGGCGGTGGCCGCCGGCCGCTACGCCAGCGACGTCGACAAGGTGGAGGCCCAGCGCCGGGCCGACGAGAGCCTGGATCACGACCCCAGCCTGCGCGAGCTGCTCGACGACCAGCTCAGCGCCGCCGACCTGGTGCTGGTCACCAAGACCGACCTGCTCGCCCCGGATGAGCGGGCCCGGGTGGAAACGCTGGTGGCCCAGCGGGTGCCGGCCTCGGTGAAGACCCTGTTTATCGACCAGCGCGGCTATGGCAACGGTGACGGCGACGCATCGCGGGCCGCGGACCAGGCCCAGCTGGAGGCCCTGATGGGCATCGGCGCGGCGAGCGAAGAGCATATCGACCGCATCGACAACCACCACGATCGCCACCACGCCGAGGGAGCCCATCACGACCACGCTCACGATCACTTCGACTCCTGCGTGATCCGCCTGGGCGAGGTGGACGGCGAGGCCCTGGCGGCGCGCCTCCAGGCGCTGCTGCAGGGCCACGAGATCTATCGCGCCAAGGGCTTCGCGGCCCTGCCGGGCAAGCCCATGCGGCGGGTGATCCAGGCCGTGGGCGAGCGCCTGGACGGCTACTTCGACCGCCTCTGGGCGCCGGACGAACCGCGGGCGACCCAGCTCGTGATCATCGGCAAGGGGCTGGATAGCGAGGCCCTGCACGCCGCCCTGGCGGGCGCCGAGATCGCGACGACGCCCTGATGCACCTCTTCGCCGCCAAGCCCGGGGGCTTCGTCGACGACGAGGGCATCGTCGACCTGCAGCAGAGCCCCGCCGAGGTCGTCATCCTGTCCGCCGCCGACAGCAGCCTGTCGGCCCTGGCCCAGGCGGTGGAGCGCCTGGACGGGGCGGGCGGCGAGGGCTTTCCCTCGCTGCGCCTGGCCAACTGGATGAACCTGGTCAAGCCCGCCGCCTATGACCTCTACGAGGATCGGGTGCTGGACGAGGCGCGGCTGGTGATCGTCTCGCTGCTGGGCGGCAGCGGCTACTGGCGCTACGGCTTCGAGCGCCTGCAGGCCTGGGCCGCCGCCGACAAGGGCCGCCAACTGATCCTGGTGCCGGGCTGCGACGCCCCGGACGACGATCTGCTGGCGGCCTCCAGCGTGCCTTTCCCCTTGGCGCACCGGGTGTGGCGCTACCTGCGGGAGGGCGGCGTGGACAACGCCGAGCAACTGCTGCGTTGTGTCGGTGCGGAATGTCTGGGGCTGCCCCTGGCGTGGCGCGAACCCAAGCCCCTTCCCGCGGCGCTGCTCTACGACCCCCACACGGTGGGCCGGCAGGAGGCGACCCTGAGCGAATGGCGGAAACGCCAGGTTCCCGAGCGCCCGGTCTGCCTGCTGCTCTTCTATCGCAGCCATCTGCAGGGCGCCAATACCGATGTGCTGGATGGCCTGATCGCGGCGCTCGAGGCCCAGGGCCTGGCGCCCCTGGCGGTGGCGGTGGCCTCGCTCAAGGAGTCGGCCTGCCTGGCCTTCGTCAATCACCTGATCGAGGCGACCGGCGCGGGCCTGGTGGTCAATACCACCGGCTTCTCCGTCAATCGCCATGCGGACGACGGCGAGGCCCTCGGCGAGGCGGAGCTCGAACAGGAGCTCGCGGGACTCTTCGTCGGCCGGCCGGTGGTGCTGCAGGCGATCCTGGCCAGCAGCACCGAAGAGGACTGGCGGGCCGAGGCCGGCGGGCTGCGCAGCCGCGACCTGGCCATGCAGGTGGTGCTGCCGGAGATGGATGGCCGCATCCTGACCCGGGCGGTGGGCTTCAAGAGCGAGGCCCACTACAGCGAGCGCTGTCAGCTGTCGGTGGTGCGCCACGCCCTGCACCCGGAGCGCGCCGCCTTCGTCGCCCGGCTGGCGCGGCGCTTCTGCGACCTGCGACACGGGCCGAACCGAGAGAAACGCCTGGCGCTGGTGCTGGCCAACTACCCCAACCGCGACGGGCGCATCGGCAACGGCGTCGGCCTGGATACCCCGGCCTCGACGGTCGCCATCCTGCGGGCCCTGGCCGGGGCGGGGTATCCGGTGAGTGAGGTGCCGGAGGACGGCGACGCCCTGATCCGGTGGCTGCAGGGCGGCGTCACCAATGCTCGCGAGGCCCTGGACGGGCGCCCCTGCTGGCAGAGTATCGCCGTCGACGACTACCTGGCCTGGTTCCGGACCCTGCCGGAGGCCCTTCAAGAGACGGTGTGGACGCGCTGGGGGCCGCCCGGCGCGGACCCCAAGTACCGCCAGGGCCGGCTGATGATCGCCGGGATCCGCCTGGGGGAGACCTTCGTCGGTATCCAGCCGGAGCGCGACATCAGTGAAGGGCCTGGCGCTGACCTCACCAAGAGCTACCACGATAGCGAGCTGGCGCCGCCCCATAGCTACCTGGCCTTCTATCTGTGGCTGCGCGAGCACTACCGGGTGGACGCGGTGATCCACGTCGGCAAGCACGGCAACCTGGAGTGGCTGCCGGGCAAGAGCACGGCGCTCAGCGCCGACTGCTGGCCGGAGGTCGCCCTGGGGCCGCTGCCGCACTTCTATCCCTTTATCGTCAACGACCCGGGGGAGGGCGCCCAGGCCAAGCGCCGCAGCCAGGCGGTGATCATCGACCACCTGATGCCGCCGCTGGCCCGCGCCGAGCTCTACGGCGCCATGGCGGAGCTGGAGGCGCTGACCGACGAGTACTACCAGGCCCTGGGCATGGACCCGCGCCGCGAGACCCTGCTGCGCGAGCGGATCCTGGCCCACCTGCGCGACACCGGGATCGACCGGGAGCTGGCCCAGAATACCCACGGCGCCGACGGCGCGGAGGAAGAAATCCTGCTTAACGAGCTGGATACCTACCTGTGCGATATCAAGGAGGCGCAGATCCGCCACGGCCTCCATGTGCTGGGCAGCCTGCCGCCGCGGGACAAGCGGGCCGGGACCCTGGTCGCCATCCTGCGGCTGCCGCGGGGTGAATCGCCGGCCCAGCGCGGCCTGCTGCATAACCTGGCCGCCGACCTGGGGCTGCCGCCGGGCTTCGACCCCCTGGCGGCCGGGGCCGAGCCTTGGCAGGGGCCACGGCCGCCGGCCCTGGCCGCGCTGGCCGATGCCCCCTGGCGCAGCGCCGCCGATACCCGCGAGCGCCTGGAGCTGCTGGCCCATCGGCTGGTGGAGACACATGTTCTGGAGGAGGGCTGCCTGGCGACCCTGGCCCGGGACTACCCGGCCACCGCCGAGCAGTGCCGCCATGCCCGGGAGCGGCTCTGGGCCGATATGCAACGCGGCGCCGAGATGGAGCTCCAGTCGCTGCTGGATGGCCTCGAGGGGCGCTTCGTGCCCCCCGGGCCGAGCGGCGCCCCCAGCCGCGGGCGCCTGGACGTGCTGCCCACCGGGCGCAACTTCTTCGGCGTCGACAACCGTGCCATTCCGTCGCCGGCCGCCTGGTCCCTGGGCGAGGCCTCGGCCCAGGCGTTCGTCGAGCGCTACCTGCAGGATCACGGCGACTACCCGCGCCGCCTGGGCCTGTCGATCTGGGGCACCGCCACCATGCGCACCGGCGGCGACGATATCGCCCAGGCCTTCGCGCTGATGGGGGTGCGGCCGATCTGGTCGCTGGGCTCCCGGCGGGTGATCGATATCGAGGTGATTCCCGCCATGCTGCTGCAGCGGCCCCGGGTGGACGTCACCCTGCGGGTCTCCGGCTTCTTCCGCGACGCCTTCGCCAATGTGATCCGCCTCTTCGACCGGGCGGTGCGGGCGGTGGCGGAGTACCAGGAGCCGGGGGATTCCAACACCATTCGCACGGCGGTGCTGGCGCGCCGGGGCGAGCTCGAGGCCCAGGGGCTCGCCCCGGAGGCGGCGGCCCGGGAGGCCGGCTACCGGGTCTTCGGCAGCAAGCCCGGCGAGTACGGCGCCGGCCTGAACCGCCTCCTCGACAGCCGCGCCTGGGAGAACGCCGACGACCTGGCCGAGGCCTACCTGGGGGCCGGGGCCTACGCCTACGGCCAGTTCCCGGAGTCCGGCGTCGCCGCCCGGGCCGCCTTCGAGCACCAGCTCGAGGGGCTGGAGGCGGTGATGCACAACCAGGACAACCGCGAGCACGATATCCTCGACTCCAACGCCTACTACGCCTTCCAGGGCGGCATGGCCAATGCCAGCCGGGCGCTGGCCGGCCAGGCCCCGGCCATCTACCATGCCGATCACGCCGACCCGGCGCGGCCGCGGCTGCGCACCCTCGAGCAGGAGCTGGCCCGGGTGATCCGCTCCCGGGTGCTCAATCCCAAGTGGATCGAGGCCATGCGCGAGCACGGCTACAAGGGCGCCGCCGAGATGGCGGCGACGGTGGACTACCTGTTCGCCTACGACGCCACCACCGACCTGGTGGCCGACTACCAGTACGCCCAGGTCACCGAGGCGCTGGTGCTGGACCCGCGCAACCAGGCGTTTTTGCGCGAGCATAATCCCTCGGCCCTGGAGGAGATGGCGGAGCGGCTGCTGGAGGCCGCCCAGCGCGACCTGTGGCGGGAGCCCGGCGAGCAGGGCGAGGCGCTGCAGGACCTGCTGCTGGAGATCGACGAGACCCGGGAGCTGGCGCCCTGATGGTGGATCAGCCACGTATCAAGGGGCGGTGCCCCGGGGCCTGGCACCCCATGGCCAGCGGCGATGGGCTGCTGGTGCGGGTTCGGCCGCGGTTCGGCCGGCTGACCCGGACCCAGCTGCTGGCGCTATGCGAGGCGGCGGAGACCTACGGCAGCGGCCTGATCGAGCTGACCAGCCGCGCCAACCTGCAGCTGCGCGGCGTCTCCGAGGCGTCCTGGCCCGGGCTGATGGAGGCCCTCGTCGAGCACGGCCTGGTCGACCCGGACCCCGAGGCCGAGCGCCATCCCCAGTTGCTGCTGGCCCCCGACTGGCGGGCCGGCGACGCCACCCATGCGGTGGCGTGCCTGCTGGAGGCCCGGCTCAATGAGCTGCCGGCGCTGCCGGCCAAGTGGGGCCTGGCCATCGACGCAGGGGATGCGCCGCTGCTAAGCGAGGTCTCGGCGGACCTGCGTATCGAGCGGGCGGCGGTGGGCGCCCTATTAGTTCGTGCCGATGGCCGGGCGCTGGGCACCCCGGTGGACTCGCCCACCGCCGCCGTCGAGCTGCTGATTCGGCTGGCCTGCTGGTTCGTCGCCAGCGGCGGCCGAGACGCCGGGCGGATGCGCCGGCACGAGGCGCCGCTGCCGTCCTGGGCGCCGGCCTCCACGCCGCCGGCTTCTACATTGTCAATCAGGGCCGGCAAGCCCATGGCGTTGGGGCGGCATCCGAGGGGGCGGGTCCTGGGCCTGCCCTTCGGCCGGGCGTCGGCCGCGACCCTGCGAGCTGCGGTCGAATCCGAGGCGCTTACCGCCGTGCGGGTCACCCCCTGGCGGCGCCTGCTGATCGAGGGGGTCCCCACGGGGGCGCCTTTCGATCAGCCCTTCGATAAACAGGTGCCGCCGGGGCTAGTGGGGAGCGAGGGCGATCCGCGCCTGGCCATGCAGGCCTGCCCTGGGGCCCCCCACTGCGAGCAGGCCAGCGTGGCGACCCTGGGCCTGGCGCGGGCGCTGGCCGAACGCCAGCTTATCGCGGGCTCCGTGCATCTCTCCGGCTGCGCCAAGGGCTGTGCCTGCCGGCAACCGACCGACCTCTGCCTGACCGGGCGGGACGGGCGCTACGACCTGATCATCGGCGGTCGCGCCGATGGGGCGCCGGCCGCCACCGGCCTCAGTGAATCCGATGTGATCGAATACCTAGAGAAGAATCGCGATGCCTTACGTCTATGAAACGGACGGCCCGGCCATCTACCGGGAGTCCTTTGCCACGATCCGGCGCGAGGCCGACTTGGCGCGCTTCGCGCCGGAGGAGGAGCCGGTGGCCGTGCGCATGATCCATGCCGCCGGGCTGGTGGAGCTTGCCCCCTACATTCATTTCCGCGGCGATGCGGTGAACCGCGCCCGGGCGGCGCTGGAGGCGGGGGCGCCGATCCTCTGCGACGCGCGCATGGTCGCCGAGGGCATCACCCGCACGCGCCTGCCGGCGGACAACGCCATCCTCTGCACCCTGCACGACGCGCGGGTACCCGAGCTGGCCCGGGAGCTGGGCAACACCCGCTCGGCGGCGGCGCTGGAGCTGTGGCGCCCCCAGCTGGACGGCGCGGTGGTGGCGATCGGCAATGCGCCGACCGCCCTGTTCCACCTGCTGAATATGCTGGAAGACCCGGCGTGCCCGCGGCCGGCGGCGATCATCGGCTGCCCGGTGGGTTTCGTGGGCGCCGCCGAATCCAAGCAGGCCCTGTGGGAGAGCGCCGCGGCGCCCTGCGTGGTCGTCGAGGGGCGCCTCGGCGGCAGCGCGGTGACGGTGGCCGCCCTCAACGCCATGGCGGATCGCCGCGAATGAGCCTCGCCACCATGCCACCGGGCACCATCCACGGCGTCGGCCTGGGCCCCGGCAGCCAGGACCTGATGAGCGTGCGGGCCGACCGGCTGATCCGCGGGGCCTCCCATGTCGCCTATTTCCGCAAGCAGGGCCGCCGCGGCCATGCCCGCAGCATCGTCGAGGGCCTGCTGGCGCGGGACGTCATCGAGCTGCCCATGGAGTACCCGGTCACCACCGAGATCCCCGTCGACGACCCCCGCTACAACGAGTTGCTGGCGGCCTTCTACGACAAGCAGGTCGCGCAACTGAGTGAGATCGCCGGGGCGGGCCAGGACGTGGTGGTGCTCTGCGAGGGCGACCCCTTCTTCTACGGCTCCTTTATGCACCTCTATACCCGCCTTCAGGGACGGGTGCCGGTGGCGGTGGTGCCGGGCATCACCGGCATGTCCGCCGCCTGGACCGCCACCGGGCGGCCGGTGACCTGGGGCGACGACGTCCTTACCGTGCTGATGGGCACCCTGCCGGAGGCGGCCCTGGTCGAGAGGATGACGCAGACCGATGCCCTGGTGGTGATGAAGATCGGCCGCAACCTGGACAAGCTGCGCCGGGCCCTGGTCAGGGCCGGCCGCGACGACGAGGCCTGGCTGATCGAGTACGCCGCCATGCCCCAGGAGCGCATCCGGCCGTTTCGCGAGGTCGGCGATAGCGTCCCCTACTTCTCCATCCTGGTGATCCACGGCAACGGGAGGCGGCCATGAACGAGGTGGCAAGCGGTGGCTGGCTCAAGGTGGTCGGCCTGGGGCCGGGCTCTGAGGCGCTGATTACCCCGGAGGTCTCCGTCGCCCTGGCGGAGGCCACCGATGTGGTGGGCTATGTGCCCTATGTCGAACGGGTGGCGCCGCGGCCGGGGATGACTCGCCACGGCTCGGACAACCGCGAGGAGATCCGCCGGGCGGAGGCGGCGCTGCGACTGGCCGCCGAGGGGCACCGGGTGGTGGTGGTCTCCTCGGGGGACCCGGGCGTGTTCGCCATGGCCGCGGCGCTCTTCGAGGCGCTCGAAGCGGGGGAGCCCGAGTGGCGCGCCCTGGATATCCAGGTGCTGCCGGGTATCTCCGCCATGCTGGCCGCCAGCGCCCGGCTGGGGGCGCCCCTGGGCCACGACTTCTGCTGCATCAACCTCTCCGACAACCTCAAGCCCCGGGCGCTGATCGAGCGCCGCCTGCGCCTGGCCGCCGAGGCCGACTTCGCCATGGCCTTCTACAACCCCCGCTCCAGGGCGCGCCCGGAGGGCTTCGAGCGCGCCCTGGAGGTGCTGCGGGAGGCCTGCGGGCCGGCGCGCCCGATCATGTTCGCCCGGGCCGTCGCCACGCCGGAGGAGTCCCTGAGGGTCACCACTCTGGGCGAGGCCACGCCGGAGATGGCCGATATGCGCACCCTGGTGTTGGTGGGCTCCAGCCAGACGCGGCTGATCCCGTGCCATACCGTCGGCGTGCCCTGGGTCTATACCCCGCGGTCGGCCTTGGGGTCTGACGCGTGAGCGAGCCAGGCCAGTACCGCTTCGACCGAGTGCACCTCGTGACGGGAAGGCAGCGCCGGCCGTTCGATCATCACCACCGGCAGGCCCAGCTCGCGGGCGGCGGTGAGCTTGGCCACTGCACCGCTTCCCCCGGCGTTCTTGCAGACGATGCGCTGGATGCCGTGCTCCCGCAGCAGGGTCCGATCGCCTTCCCGGGTAAAGGGGCCGCGGTCCAGGACCACCCGGTGATGGGGCAGGGGCGGCGGCGCCTCGGGGGCATCGACCAGGCGCAGCAGGTAGTGGTGCCGGGGCTGGGCCGCGAAGGCGGCCAGGTGCTGGCGGCCGATGGCCAGCAGCACCCGCTCGGGTGGGCCGGCAAGCGCCGCCACCGCCGCCTCGATATCGGCGACGCGGGTCCAGCGATCGCCGGCCTGAGGCGTCCAGGGCGGGCGGGTCAGGGCGATCAGGCGGATGCCGGCACGCCGCGCCGCCGCCACGGCGTTCTGGCTCATTCGTTCGGCGAAGGGGTGGGTGGCATCGACCAGGTGGGTGATGCCGTGCTCTGCCAGGAAGTCGGCCAGGCCCGCCGCCCCGCCGAAGCCGCCGACCCGGGTCGGCAGCGGCTGCGGCTTGGGAGTGGCCACCCGGCCGGCATAGCTGAACAGGGCAGGGACCTGGCTCTCGGCCAGGGCGCCGGCCAGGGCACTGGCTTCCGTGGTGCCCCCTAGAATCAGGATTTTCATATGACGGACCTAGACGAGGCTCCCTGGCTGACGCTGCTTGGCTGGGGGGAAGGTGGCACAGAAGGGCTGACCGCGGCAAGCCGCAGCGCCCTGGAGGATGCCGAGCTGGTGTTCGGCGCGCGGCGCCATCTGCGCCTCTTGCCGCCGCTGGCGGCCGAGGTGCGCGAATGGCCGGTGCCCTTCGCCGACGGCATCCCCCAGTTGCTGGCCGAGCGAGGTCGCCGGGTGGTGATGCTGGTCTCCGGCGACCCCTTCTGGTTCGGGGCGGGCACCAGCCTGGTGAGGTATCTTTCCCCCGGCGAGTGGCGGGCGCTGCCGGCGCCCTCCACCTTCGGCCTGGCGTCCTCCCGCCTGGGCTGGGCGCTGGAGGGCTGCACCTGCCTGGGCCTGCATGCCAAGCCGCTGACGCGGATCCGCCCCCATCTGCAGGTTGGCCGACGCCTGCTGGTGCTGCTGCGGGACGGCGACGCCGTTCATGAGCTGGCCGGCTGGCTGGCGCGCTTCGGCTTCGGCGCCTCCCGGTTGCATCTGCTGGAGGCCCTGGGCGGCGACGAGGAGCGTATCCGCAGCGTGCGGGCCGACGCCGCCCTGCCGGACGATATCGCCCATCCGGTGGCGGTGGGGCTGGAGGTGGCCGGGGAGGGGCCGGCCCTGCCGCTGACGCCGGGCCTGCCAGACGAATGGTTCGACCACGATGGCCAGATCACCAAGCAGGCCGTGCGCGCCCTGACCCTGGCGGCCTTGGCCCCCCGGGCGGGGGAGCGGCTCTGGGATCTCGGCACCGGCTCGGGCTCCATCGCCATCGAGTGGCTGCTGGCCCATCCGGACAACCGTGCCCTGGGCGTCGAGCGCGACGCCGGGCGGGCGGCCCGGGCGCGCCGCAATGCCCATGCCCTCGGCGTCGACTGGCTGGAGGTGATGGAAGGCGATGCGCTGGCGATGCTGGAAGCGGGGGCCCTGACCGAGGCACCGCCCCCCGAGGCGGTCTTTATCGGCGGCGGGCTGTCCCAGGCCCTGCTGGAGGCGCTATGGCGGCGATTGTCGGCCGGCGTGCGAGTCGTGGCCAATGCGGTGACCCTGGAATCCGAGGCCCTGCTGGCCGAGTGGCAGCGGCGGGCCGGCGGCGAGCTGCTGCGTATCGAGCTGGCCAGGGCCGCGCCCCTCGGCACCCGGCGGGGCTGGAAGGCCAGCTACCCCATCGTGCAGTGGCGGGTGAGCCGATGAGGGTGGCGGGCTTCGGCTTTCGCCGCGGCGCCGGCCTGGCCTCGTTGGATAACGCCCTGGACCGGCTGTGCCGGCGCTATGGCCCGGTCGACCGGCTGGCCGCGGTGCAGTCGATGCTACCGCTGGTCCAGGCACTGGGGGAACGACACGGCATCCCCGTGATAGGAGTGGCGGAGGGTGACTTGCCCCGGGCGGTCACCCTGACCCGCTCCCCGTATAGCCTGGCGGCCCGGGGCACCGGCAGCGTCGCCGAGGCGGTGGCCCTGCTGGCGGCGGGCCCCGGGGCGACCCTGCTCGGCCCCCGGCTGATCTCGACGGACCGCCAAGCCACCGCGGCCCTGGCGAAAGGAGACTGAACATGACCATCCACTTTATCGGCGCCGGCCCCGGGGCACCGGACCTGCTGACGCTGCGGGGCCGGGACCTGATCGCTTCCTGCCCGGTATGCCTCTACGCCGGCTCGCTGGTACCCGAGGCGCTTCTCGAGCACTGTCCGGATGGCGCCCGCATCATCAATACCGCGCCGCTCTCCCTCGACGAGATCATCGCCGAGATGCGCGCCGCCCATGCCGCGGGGCACGATGTCGCCCGGCTGCACTCCGGGGACCTGTCGGTGTGGTCCGCCATGGGCGAGCAGCTGCGCCGGCTGCGTGAACTGGCGATCCCCTATGCCATTACCCCGGGGGTGCCGGCCTTCGCCGCCGCTGCTGCCACCCTGGGCCAGGAGCTGACCCTGCCGGGGGTGGCCCAATCCGTGGTGCTGACCCGCACCCCGGGGCGGGCCAGCGCCATGCCGGCCGGCGAGACCCTGGCTAACTTCGCCAGGAGCGGCGCCACCCTGGCCATTCACCTCTCCATCCATAACCTGGCCCAGGTGGTGGAAGCGCTGACGCCCTACTATGGTGCCGACTGCCCGGTGGCCATCGTCTGGCGGGCCAGTTGGCCCGACGAGCGGGTGGTGCGGGGGCAGTTGTCGACCGTGGAGGCCCAGGTCGTCGCCAGCATGCAGCGCACGGCGCTGATCCTGGTGGGCCCGGTGCTGGGCAGCGAGGATTTCCAGGAGAGCTGCCTCTATTCGCTCGGCTATGACCGCCGCTTCCGGCCCCAGTCGGCGGATTCGCCCTTCGCCGCCGGCGAGGGTGACGGCGTATGATCCATCTCTCGCTGATCGGTATCGGCACGGGCAATCCCGAGCATGTCACCCTGGCCGCCGTACGGGCCCTCAATGAGGCGGACCTGATCCTGCTGCCGCGCAAGGGCGAGGCCAACTCGGACCTGGTGGACCTGCGCCGGCTGCTGTGTCGCAATCTGCTGGAGGCGTCGTCCCGCACCCGGGTCGTGGAGTTCGACCTGCCGCGCCGCGATACCCGTGCCGACTACCTGGCCGCGGTGGACGACTGGCATGGGGCCATCGCCGCCGTCTGGGGGGAACTGATCGCGACCCACCTGCCCCAGGGTGGCCGGGTCGGCCTGCTGATCTGGGGGGACCCCTCGCTCTATGACAGCAGCCTGCGTATCGCCGGGAGGCTGGGGTCCCGAACGGGGGGCGAGGTGACGGTAGACGTGGTGCCGGGCATCACCAGCCTGCAGGTGCTGACCGCCGCGCACCGCATCCCCCTCAATGCGCTGGCCGAACCGGTGCAGATCACCACCGGCCGCCGTCTAAGAGAGCGCGGCTGGCCGAGTGACGCCGCGAGCGTGGCGGTGATGCTCGATAGCGGCGGCGCCTTCCAGGCGCTGCCGCCGGAGGGCCTGCATATCTGGTGGGGCGCCTACCTGGGCATGGACAAGCAGCACCTGATCGACGGCCCCCTGGCGGAGGTGGCCGCGACGATTCTCGAGCGGCGTGCCGCCCTGCGCGAGCGGCATGGCTGGATCATGGACATCTATCTGTTACGCAAAATCAGTGGTGGAGAGTGAAATGAAGAAAGTCGATCCTCAGCGTCATGCCGAGCGCATGGCCATCAAGCAGCGCATCATGAACGAGCGCATCAAGGCCGCCGACAAGGACCAGGGCGTGCTGCTGGTGCTGACCGGCCCCGGCAAGGGCAAGAGCAGCTCCGGCTTCGGCATGCTGGCCCGGGCCCTGGGCCACGGCATGCAGGTGGGCGTGGTGCAGTTTATCAAGGGCGCCTTCAGCACCGGTGAGGAGGCCTTCTTCCGCCAGCTGCCGGGCGTGGAGTACCACGTGATGGGCGAGGGCTACACCTGGGACACCCAGGACCGCGAGCGCGACGTCCAGACCGCCGAGGCGGCCTGGGAGGTGGCGAGCCGCATGCTCGCCGACCCGAGCTTCGACATGGTGTTGCTCGACGAGCTCAATATCGCCTTGAAGAACGGCTACCTCGACCTGGATCGCGTGCTGGACGACCTCCAGGCGCGGCCGGCCATGCAGCACGCCATCGTGACCGGGCGCTACGCCCCCGACGCGCTGATCGAGTTGGCCGACACCGTCACCGAGATGAAAGTGGTCAAGCACGCCTTCAAGGATCAGGGAGTGAGGGCCCAGAAGGGCGTCGAGCTATGAGCTCCGAGCACGCCTTCTCCGAGGCACAGCGGGCCGGTGTCTATCGCGCCATCCACGAGCGCCGGGACGTGCGTTCTCAATTCCTGCCCGACCCCATCCCGCCGGCGGTGCTGGCGCGATTGCTGGAGGCCGCGCATCACGCCCCCTCGGTGGGTTTCATGCAGCCCTGGGATTTCCTGGTGATCGACAGCCTGGCGACCCGCGAACGGGTGTATCAGATCTTCCAGCGGGAGAACACCAAGGCCGCGGATCACTACGTCGGGGAGCGCGGGCGGACCTACCGCAGCCTCAAGCTCGAAGGCATCCGCGATGGCCCCCTGAACCTGTGCATCACCTGCGACCGGACACGCGGCGGCGAGCACGTGCTGGGGCGCAACAGCATCATCGACACGGACCTGTTCAGCGCCTGCCTGGCGGTACAGAACCTGTGGCTGGCGGCTCGGGCGGAAGGCATCGGCGTGGGCTGGGTGAGCATCCTCGACCAGCAGGACCTGGCCGAGGTGCTGGGCCTGCCGGAGCAGGTCTACCCACTGGCCTATCTATGTATCGGCTATGTCAGCGAGTTTCTGGGCGAGCCGGAGCTGGCCCGCAAGGGCTGGCGTCAGCGGCTGCCGCTGGCCGAGCTGGTGCATGCTAATGGCTGGGGGCGAGGGGTCACCGATGACGAGCTTCGCCAGGCACTGGGGGACTCATGCCGACCCTGATGATCCAGGGCACCACCTCGGATGCCGGCAAGAGCACCGTGGTGGCGGCGTTGTGCCGCGCGCTCCATCGTCGTGGGGTGTCGGTCGCCCCGTTCAAGCCGCAGAATATGGCGCTCAACAGCGCGGTGACCGTGGACGGCGGTGAGATCGGCCGCTCCACGGCGCTGCAGGCGCTGGCCTGTGGCCTCGAACCTCACAGCGACATGAACCCGGTGCTGCTCAAACCGGAGAGCGACCGCGGTGCCCAGGTGATCCTGCGCGGGCAGGTGCATGGCCATATGGACGCGCTGGACTACCACGCCTACAAGCGCGAGGCGCGCGATTCCGTGCTGGCCGCCTGGCAGGCACTGTCGGCGCGCTTCGACGTGATCATCGCCGAGGGGGCGGGCAGCCCGGCGGAGATCAACCTGCGGGCTAACGATATCGCCAACATGGGCTTCGCCGAGATGATCGACTGCCCGGTGCTGCTGGTGGGTGACATCGACCGCGGTGGGGTCTTCGCCCAGTTGGTCGGCACCCTGGAACTGCTCACCGCCTCCGAACGGGCCCGGACCCGGGGCTTTATCATCAACCGCTTCCGCGGCGATATGGCGCTGCTGCAGCCGGGACTGGATTGGCTGGAGGCGTACACCGGCAAGCCGGTGCTGGGCACCTTACCCTACCTCCAGGGCCTGCTGCTCGACGCCGAGGACAGTATCGGTCGCGAGGGGCGTGAGGAGGGGGAGCCGGTGCTGCGCGTGGTGGTCCCGGCGCTGCCGCGCATCAGCAACCACAACGACTTCGATCCACTGCGCCTGCACCCGCGGGTGGCGCTCACCTTCGTGGGGCCGGATCGGCCCATTCCGCCGGCCGACCTGATCATCCTGCCGGGCAGCAAGAGCACCCGCGCGGATCTCGCCTGGCTGCGCGCCCAGGGCTGGGAGGCGGCCATCCGCCGCCATCTACGTTATGGTGGCAAGCTGCTGGGGATCTGTGGTGGTTTCCAGATGCTGGGCGACTGGATCCACGACCCCGCGGGGCTGGAGGGGGCGGCCGGCTCGGCGCCGGGGCTGGGGCTGCTCGAGATGGAGACCCGCATGGTGGCCGGCAAACAGCTGCGCAACGTGAGCGGACGCCTGCTGCCCGAGGGCGTGCCGATCGCCGGCTACGAGATCCACAACGGCGTTACCACGGGGCCGGCGCTCGAGCGCCCCCTGTGCGAGCTGGTGGGGCGCCCGGACGGGGCAGTGAGCGACGACGGCCGGGTGCTGGGCACCTACCTGCATGGCCTTTTCGATCAGCCCGCGGCCGGTGCGGCACTGCTGGCCCGCTGCGGGCTGGAGGAGGCAGGCGAGGCGGTGAACCTGGCCGCCCACCGCCAGGCGGAGCTCGATCGACTGGCCGATGCTCTGGAAGCGCATCTTGATATGTCCGCTATTCAGCGGTTGTTGCGGTGTTAACGCCAGGCGTCTCGTGAGCGGGCTACAGCGTGACCCGGTCGATGAAGCGGCGGAAGTACATCTCCACGCGCAGGGTGAGCGCCCAGCGGGGCTCGCGGTCGACCGCGCGGGGGAAGTGCAGGGCCGGGGCGACGTCGAGGAAGGTGAAACCCTTGTGGATATCACGGCGGAAGCGCAGCTGCAGGTAGCTGTCCTCGATGGTGGTGTGGGAGAGGCTCTCGCCCAGCACCACCGCGGAGTAGCGCAGCACGCTGCGACTGTTGATGCGCTGGTTGAGTTCGGCGGTCTGGCTGAACTCCAGGGTGTCTTCCGTCTCGCGCCACTGCATGTTGCTGATGAAGCGCAGGTGGCGCTTCTCGTCCACCGAGCGGCCCAGGTCCCAACGGGTGCGCGCCGAGTAGCCGTCGTCGTTGAACCAGGAGAAGCGGTTGTCGCTGTGCAGCTGCCAGGGACCGTCGTCCAGCGTCCAGAGCCGCTCGGAGGTGACGCGGGCGTAGGTTTCCAGCGGCAGGCGCAACTTCACGCCGCCGCCGAGCTCGGTGTTCCACTCCCGGGTGCGGTCGCCTTCCCCCATGGTGCGCAGCCCCACCAGCACGTCCCTGATGCTGTCGACGCGGTCGTCGGTCAACGCCGACTCCTGCTCGCCGAGGGTGCCGCGGGTTTCCTCCGGCTCGCTCTCGATGATCAGGCGCAGGCGCTACTCGGTGGTGGGCAGGTCGAGGCGGAAGCGGGCGCCGAAGTCCTGGTCGAACGCCTCGCCCTCCTTCCAGGCGAACTCCTGGCTAAGGCGCAGGTAGGAGTCCGAGTCCACGGTGAGGGCGTCGGTGGTGCCGAAGAAGCCATCGATGCTGCGCGAGGTGGTGTCCACCCAGTCGGTCATGGTGGCGTGGAAGGGGCCGATGCGCTTCACCGCCCACTCGGGCAGGTCGCTGCCGTCCTCGGTCATCAGGGTGTCGGCATGGGCGGCCAGGCTGAGGCAGGCCGTCAGGGCGATCAGCGCCTTCTTCATATCGTGGCTCTCGCGTCGGTTCCTTTGCTCGGAGTCTATCGGAACCAGCCCTTCATGACCTCGGTAATCTGGCGCATCTCCTGTGCCGAAGTGACATAGGCGGGCATGGTGTAGAGCCAACGGCCGATGGGGCGTAGCCAGACCCCCTGTCCGCGGGCCCAGTCGGCTACCCCGGTGAGGTCTTCCGCCCGGTGGGCCTCGATCACCGCGGTGGCGCCCAGCACCCGTACGTCCGCTACCGCCGGATGGGCGATGAGGCGTTCATCGTCGAGCAGCTCATGACGCAGTATCCCGTTCAGGTCGGCGATCCTGCCGAGGTAGTCCTCCTCCTCGAACACCGCCAGGCTCTCCAGGGCCACGGCGCAGGCCAGTGGGTTGCCCATGAAGGTGGGGCCATGCATGAAGGCGTGCTCCGGGGAGTCGCCCACGAAGGCGTCATGCACCCGGTCGGTGGCGAGCGTCGCCGCATGGCCGAGATACCCCCCGGTGAGCCCCTTGGAGAGCACCATGATGTCCGGAGTGACCTCGGCATGGTCGGCCGCGAACATCCTCCCGGTGCGGCCGAAGCCGGTGGCCACCTCGTCGAACACCAGCAGCACCTCGAACTCGTCGCACAGCGCACGGGCGCCCGCGAGGTAGTGGGGTGAGGTCATGTTGAGTCCGCCGGCGGCCTGCAGCAGCGGCTCCATCAGCAGGGCGGCGATCTCGTGGTGATGGCGCTCGAGCACCCCGCGCAGCGCGGCTAGGTCTGCCTCCACCGCCTCGGGCTCTGTGTCGAAGGGCGCGGTGGGAGCCGGGGCGAAGTGGTGGCGCGGCAGGTAGCCGGCGAACAGGGAGTGCATGCCCTCCTCGGGGTCGCAGACGGCCATGCAGCCGGCGGTGTCGCCATGGTAGGCCTTCATCAGCGAGAGCATGCGGTGCTTGCCGGGCTTACCGCGCAGTCGCTGGTATTGCACCGCCATCTTCATGGCCACCTCCATGCCCACCGAGCCGCTGTCGGAGAAGAAGACGTGGCTCAGGCCCGGCGGCGTGATGTGAACCAGCTCCCGGGCCAGGCGGTCGGCGGGCTCGTGGGTGAGGCCGCCCAGCATGACGTGGCAGAAGGTGTCGGCCTGGCGCTGGATGGCGCGTACCAGCCGTGGATGGCGGTAGCCGTGGATCATGCACCACCAGGAGCAGGTGGCGTCGAGCAGCGTCTCGCCGCCTTCCAGGGTGAAGCGCGGCCCCTCGCCACCGATCACCCTGGGCGCCGGGCGCTGGGTCTTCAGATGCGCATAGGGGTGCCAGACCGGGCTGGCCGCGGTGGAGAGGGGGAGTTCACGCATCGAGGCCTCCGGGAAGCGGGGAGGGTACGACGGGCACGCGAAGACATCGCCGGTCTCGGTCGAGATTGCGGGGAGCACAGGGTGGTGTCGAGAAGCGGGAACTTGAAGTGAAGCGAGTGGTGCGGATGGGGAGACTTGAACTCCCACGCCCGAAGGCACCAGAACCTAAATCTGGCGTGTCTACCAATTCCACCACATCCGCACGGGTAGGCAGGCGTCGTATTGTACGGACGCCCCTGGGCAAGTCAATCGGCATCGGGGAGCTCCAGGTGGTCGGCGGCGGCCTCGGCCATGGCGGCGGGGCTGGCTGCCGCGAGTCGGGGAACCACGCCCAGGCAGGGCGCGGGCAGCGTGGCCGCGAGGGTCGCCAGGTTGTCGCGATAGAGTGCCTGGTCGGTGGCGAATGCCGGGTCCACCAGGCTGCCGATCCAGCCGGCCAGGCGCAGGCCATCCGCGGCGATGGCATCACAGGTGAGCCGCGCATGGCTGATGCACCCCAGGCGCAGCCCCACCACCAGGATCACCGGCAGGCCCAGTGCCACGGCCAGGCCGGCGAGGTCCTCGCGGTCGTTCAGGGGCACCCGCCAGCCGCCGGCCCCCTCGACCAGGCCCAGATCGCGCGGCTCGTCCAGCAGCGGGCGGGCATGGTCGACCAGGTCATCGAGGGCCAGCGTCTCACCGGCTCGGCGCGCAGCCAGGTGCGGGGCGATGGCCGGGGCAAAGGCATGAGGGTTGACTGTCGCGTAGTTTACCTCGGGGTAGCAGTGGGCCTGCAGCGCAAGGGCGTCGGAGTTGCGTAAACCGCCGGGGGTAGTCTCGCTGCCCGAGGCGACGGGCTTGAGGCCCAGGGTGGTCAGGCCGCGGCGGCGGGCCAGGGCCAGCAGGCCGCTGGCCACCAGGGTTTTGCCGGCGTCGGTATCGGTGCCGGTCACGAAGTAGGCGGGCATCTCAGCGTTCTAGCTCCAGGGTCAGCAGGTGGTAGGTCACGGGCAACCCTGCCGGTTCGCGCAGCGCCTCATAGCGGCGCGTCGCGCGGGTCAGGTCGGCACGGGTGAGGCCTGCGCCCCTGGCGGCCTGGGCGCCCACGCCCTTGATGGAGGCCATCACCGCGGCGAGGTCGGGATAGTGGAAGCGCTGGGTGGTGGCCCCCACGCCGATCCGCGAGAAGCCCGCCAGGCGTGCCGCGCGGTGATGGCAGGCCGCGTCCCGGAAGTCCAGCAGGGCGGCGGGCTGGCTGGGGCGTGACCAGGCCTCGCTCACCTCCGCCAGGGTGCCGGGCATCAGGGTGTTGATCAGCGCCCGACCGCCGGGGCGCAGCACGCGATGCAGCTCGGCCAGCACCGCCTCGAGGTCCGGGCACCACTGCAGGGCGAGGTTGGAGAACACCAGGTCCAGGCCGGCGTCGGGGAGCGGCAGGGCGGCGGCATCGGCGCACAGCCAGTGGATGCGTTTGCCGTGGCACCGGCGGGCCTCCTCCAGCATCCCCGGGGCCAGGTCGAGGCCGGTGACCGCGCCACCCTCGCCGAAGCGGTCGGCCAGCCGGGCGCTCCAGTGCCCCGGGCCGCAGCCCAGGTCGAGGATGGCGTCGGCACGGGCCGGCAGCTGCGTCCACAGGGTCTCGCCCATGGCATGCTGGGCCGCGGCGAAGCATTTGTAGCGGGGCGCGGCGCGGGAGAAGGCGCGGGCCACGCGACGCTGCCAGTCTGCCGATGGTGGCCGGGCTGGGGCCAGGTCCAGGTCAGTGACGGTGGTCATGCCGGTACCTCCCCTGCAGACGGCGTCCGTGCGACCGTCATGTCGCGGGACAGGGCGATGAGGGCCTCTGCCAGAGCGTCTGGGCGCGTGAGCATGGGGCAGTGTCCTGCCTGGTCCAGCACGCAATCAGCGCCGGCGATCGTCGCCGGGGCCAGCAGCGGGTCGCGGTGCCCGACGAGGCGACGGGCCGGGCAGGGGGCTTCGGCCAGGGCCCGTGTGACGTCGAGATCGGCGAGCCAGCCGAGGCCCGTGGCCAGGGTGGCGGCATCGGCGTGACCGTCGATCAGCTCGAGCAGTCGGCGATGGGCACCGCGAGGGTCCGGCTCGCCGCCCAGCTGCCAGCGGCGGAAGTGGGCCAGGGTGGCGCCCGGGTCGCGGGCGAAGGCGCGGCGGAAGGCGGCCAGCGCTCGCGTCGAGACGCCCTCCGGGTGGCAGAAGCGCGCGCCGATGCCGAGCTGAACCAGCCCGCGGGGTGGTGGCAGGTGCGCCAGCAGGGCGGCGGCCAGCAGTCCGCCCAGCGACCAGCCCACCCAGATGGCGTCTGCCGGCAAGGCATCAGTCATGGCCTCGGCCAGCGCCTCCAGGCTGCCGTCTGACACTAGCGGGGACCGACCGCCGTAGCCGGGCCAGTCCGGGGCGGTGACCGTGACCTCCTTCGGCCAGTAGTCGGCAAGCGGCTGCCAGATGCCGGCGTCGACGCCCCAGCCGGAGAGCAGCACCAGGGACGTCATGGGGTGACCTCCCGCAGTCCGGCATCCCGGGCCTGGCAGGCCGCCAGCCCCTCGAGCAGGGCATCGAGGTCGGCGTCGGTGTGGGCGGCGGAGAGCGTGATGCGCAGCCGCGCCTGGCCACGGGGCACCGTGGGCGGGCGGATGGCGCCCACGGCGAGGCCGCTGGCGGCGAGCCGTTCGGCCCAGGCCATTGCCTGGGCGTCGTCACCGAGCAGCAGCGGCTGGATCGGGGTGGTGCTGTCCGCCAGCGGCAGGCCCAGGGTCGCCGCCTCGCGGCGGAAGCGTCGGATATGCGCCTGCAGCCGGCGGCGCCGCTCCGGCTCGGCGGCGAGGATCTCCAGTGCGGCCAGGGTCGCCGCCGCCACCCCCGGGGGCTGGGCGGTGGTGTAGACGTAGGGGCGGGCGAACTGGATCAGGTGCTCGATCAACGCCTCGCTACCCGCCACGAAGGCGCCGGCGGTGCCCAGCGCCTTGCCCAGGGTGCCCACCAGCACCGGCACCGCGTCGGCGCCATGGGCGCGCCCCACGCAGCCGTCGCCATTGCCGCCGAGCACTCCTAGGCCGTGGGCGTCGTCGATCATCAGCCAGGCGCCGTGGCGGCGCGCGATCTCGGCAAGCCCGGGGATGTCGGCGACATCGCCGTCCATGCTGAAGACGCCGTCGCTGACCACCAGTCGGGGTGCCTCGGCTGGTGCGCGGGCCAACAGCCGCTCGAGATCGGCGAGATCACCATGGTGGAAGCGCCTCGACAGGGCGCCGGCCAGCCGGGCGCCATCCAGCAGCGAGGCATGGTTGAGGCGGTCCTGGAAGATCCGGGTCTCGCCGTCGCAAAGCGCCTGCAGGGTGCCCACGTTGGCCATGTAGCCGGTGGAGAAGAGCAGCGCCCGGGGGCGCCCCGTCAGCGCGGCCAGGCGTTCTTCCAGCGCCTCGTGGACCTCCAGGTGGCCGCTGACCAGGTGCGAGGCCCGGGCGCCGGCGCCGTGGCGCCGTGCCCCCTGGGCCATGGCCTCGGCCACCCGCGGGTCACGGGCCATGCCCAGGTAGTCGTTGCCGGCGAAGTCCAGGGGGGCGGCACCCGGCGAGGCGGTGCGGCGATGCCGCCAGCGCCCCAGGGCGTGTCGCTCGTGGGCCCGCTCGGCGAGCCGGGAAGGCCAGTGGACCGCCATCCTCAGCGCCCGCTGGCATCGACGGCGAGGGCCTCGGCCAGGGCGGCCTGCTCCCGCGCTCCCTGGGCGGCCAGCTCGGCCTCGAGCGCCTTTTCCACCCTGGCCTGCATACCGGTGTCATCCGTACAGGTCTCGCGATGCTCCGGATGAAGCCCGAGCCGCTCGAACAGCGCGCGGTCGCGTTCCGCCTGGGGGTTGGCGGTGGTCAGCAGCTGGTCGCCATAGAAGATTGAGTTAGCCCCGGCCAGGAAGGCCAGCGCCTGGGTGGCGTCATCCATCTGCTCGCGGCCGGCGGAGAGGCGAACGTGGCTCTTCGGCATCAGGATCCGCGCCACGGCGATGGCGCGCACGTACTCGATGGGGTCCAGGTCCTCGACGTCCTCCAGCGGCGTGCCGGGCACCTTGACCAGCATGTTGATCGGCACCGACTCGGGGTGCGGGTCGAGGCGTGCCAGCTGCTGAAGCAGGGCGGCGCGGTCGCGGGGCGCCTCGCCCATGCCCAATATCCCGCCGGCGCACACCTTCATGCCCGCCTCGCGGACATGGCCCAGGGTCGCCAGGCGGTCGGCGTAGCTGCGGGTGGTGATGATCTCGCCGTAGTACGCCGGCGAGGTATCGAGGTTGTGGTTGTAGTAGTCGAGGCCCGCCGCGGCCAGGCGGCCGGCCTGGTCGCCGTCGACCATGCCCAGCGTCATGCAGGTCTCGAGCCCCAGCGCCTTGACCCGGCGGACCATCTCCAGCACCACCTCGAGGTCGCGCTCCCGCGGGCTCTTCCAGGCCGCCCCCATGCAGAAGCGGCTGGCGCCGGCGTCCCTGGCCGCCCGGGCCTGGGCCACCACCTTCTCGACCTCCAGCAGCTTCTCCTTGCCGAGGCCGGTGTTGTAGTGGCCGGACTGCGGACAGTACTTGCAGTCCTCCGGGCAGGCGCCGGTCTTGATGGAGAGCAGGGTGGAGACCTGCACGGCGTTGGGGTCGAAGTGGGCGCGATGCACCCTCTGGGCCCGGAACAGCAGGTCGTTGAAGGGCAGGGCGAAGAGCGCCTCGATCTCGTCGAGGGTCCAGTCGTGGCGCAGGGCAGTGGTGGCAGCTAGGGTCTGGGTATCAGGGGGCAGCACGGCGGTGGGCATGGGGGCGCCTATGGTCAACTTGGTGTCATGGAATAAGTTGACGGACAGCTTACGGCTGGGCGTGGCATTGTCAACCCGGGTGGAGGTTGAAGTTGACAGGGTGCTGCGGCGGGCCCTGCCCGGGCGTTGTGCCTTCTGCCTCGCCCCGAGCGAGCGAGGGGCTCCCTGGTGCCACGCCTGTTTCGAAGCATTGCCCTGGAACCTGCCCGCCTGTCCCGGGTGTGCCGAACCCCTCCCCCTCGCCCTCAGCGGGCAGCGCTGCGGACGCTGCCTACGCACGCCACCGGCCTTCGCCAGGGCGCGGGTGCCGCTTCGCTATGTCGACGAGGTGGCCTGGCTGGTGCGGCGTTTCAAGTTCGAGGCCTCGCCGCGGGCCGGGGCGGTGCTGCTGGCGCTGCTGGAGGACGCCCTGGTGGCGGAGGTCCATGCCTGGCCTCAGGCGCTGGTGGCGGTGCCGCTGCATCCGCGACGCGCCCTGGAGAGGGGCTTCGACCAGGCCGGTTGGCTGGCCAGGCGCCTGGGGCGCCGCCTGGGGGTACCCTGTCTCGATGCCGAGCGGCGCCGCGATACCCCGAGCCAGCGCGGCCTCGACCGCCGCGAGCGCCGAGCCAACCTGCGTCACGCCTTCCGTGTGTCCGGGCGGCTGCCGCCCCGGGTGGCGGTGATCGACGACGTCATGACCACCGGGGCGACCCTGGAGGCACTGGCCCAGGCCTGTCAGGCGGCGGGCGCCGAGGAGGTCGAAGCCTGGGCCGTGGCGCGCACGCCGCGGACGCCGTCGGCGCCGGAAGCCTGATAGAGTGGGGGCTTTCCCCGGAGGCCGCGACATGGACGAATCCCTGCACTCCCGAGACACCCACTCCGAGCCGTCCCACCCCTTCGCGACGCTCTCGCCCGTCCGGGTGGTGGCGGCCATCGAGTCGCTGGGCTTCTGGCTGCCCGGCGAGCCCTTCGCCCTGAACAGCTACGAGAACCGGGTCTACCTGGTGCACGACGATGAGCGGCGGCGCTGGGTGGCCAAGTTCTATCGCCCCGAGCGCTGGACGGACGCCCAGATCCAGGAGGAGCACGACTTTCTCGCCGAGCTGGCGGCGGAGGGCGTGGCGGTGGCCGCACCCTGGCGCGATGCGACGGGGGCAAGCCTGCACCACGCCGAGGGCTTCCGCCTGGCGCTCTTCCCCCAGTGCCCGGGCCTGGCGCCGGAGCTGGAGAACCCTGCCCACCTCTTCGCCCTGGGGGAGCTGATCGGTGCCGTGCATGCGGTGGGGGAGCGCGGCGTCTTTCGCCATCGCGGGGCGATGGACCTCGACGCCATGGTGGTGGAGGCACGCGAGCGGGTGCTCGCCGGGCCCTGGCTGGATCGCCGCCAGCGCCAGGCCTACGAGCGCATCACCGCGGCCCTGCACGAGGCGCTCGCCGAGTATCACTGGCCGCCGGCGATCCGGGTCCACGGCGACTGCCATATCGGCAACATCCTGGGGCGCGACGAGGCCTTCACCCTGGTGGACTTCGACGACTGCCTGATGGCGCCCGCGCTGCAGGACCTGTGGATGCTGATCACCGCCCAGGCGCCGGAGGAGCGCCATATGCAGCTCTCCGAGGTGATCGAGGGGTACGAGCAGCACCGCGAGTTCGATCGCGGCGAACTGGCCCTGGCCGAGCCGCTGCGCACCCTTCGCCTGTTGCGGCACAGCGCCTGGCTGGTGGCGCGCTGGGAGGACCCGGCCTTCCCGACGGCCTTTCCCTGGCTGGCCGATGCCGGTTACTGGGAGGGACACATCCGCACCCTGGAGCAGCAGCGTCAGGCGCTGGAGCGTTCGCCGCGCTGGCTGGCCTGAAACGAACACGCCCCCGGGATCGGGGGCGTGGTGGCGGTAGCGGTGGGGCGGGTCAGTCGGCGTCGGGATCCGGCGCATCGGCGGGGATCGGGTTGGCCACGCCCTCGCCGTTGGCCTGGCGACGCTCGATGTTGATCTGCTCGGAGGGGTTCGCCTGCTCCTCGATGACCAGGTCGCTGGCCAGCTGCAGCTCGAAGCCGTGCTCCGGGGAGAGCTCGCAGCGGCCGTTCTGGCAGGCGTCGATGCCGAAGTCGCCATCGCTGCCATAGGCGGCGGCGGAGATCTCGCCGCTGTAGATGTGGCTGTCGCCGGCCTCGGCGTCGATGCAGGTGACGCTGTCGGTGGTCAGGCGGATGCGGCCTCCATCCAGGCGGGCATCGCCCACCATCACGCAGTAGTCAGGCACCTGGTGGCTGCCACTGCCATCGGCGACCGGGCGCAGCAGGACGTCATCGCGCTCGGGGGTCTCGGCATCGAGCACCAGCGGCTCGATCACCTGCACCTCGAGGCGGGCGTCGGCGGGCAGTTCCAGGGTAGTGGCGAAGGCCAGGGTGGGGGCCAGCAGGGCGCCCAGCAGCAGGGAGATCTTGGTCATGTCGGGCTCTCGGGGGATGATCTGCGCAGCATGAAGGCCTGCATGGTACCACAGCCGCGTGGCCTGCCTCATCGGCCTTTGGCGGGTGCGGCAGGATGTCGCGACCGAGGCAAGGCCGCCGCGAGGGGGAGCCCCATCGCCCGGGCTGGTAGACTGTCCGAGTGTGAGTCGAAAAGATTGTACAAAAATAGATTCCTGTATATCTTTTGTATATTGATGGCGCCTCCCTCCCTGAGGCGCCTTCCCGAGAACGGATCCACCTGACGGGTACCCCCGATGACCGAAGAGCTCGCCAACCACTACCGACAGATCATTCGCGCCGTGGGAGAGGATCCCGGGCGGGAAGGGCTTCTGGACACCCCCAAGCGCGCCGCCAAGGCGATGCAGTTCCTCAACCGTGGCTACCTGCAGTCGCTGGAGGAGATCGTCAACGGCGCCGTGTTCGAGTCCGAGACCGACGAGATGGTGCTGGTCAAGGATATCGAGCTCTACTCCATGTGCGAGCATCACCTGCTGCCCTTCATCGGCAAGTGCCACATCGCCTACCTGCCCAGCGGCAAGGTGCTTGGGCTCTCCAAGTTCGCGCGCATCGTCGACATGTATGCGCGGCGCATGCAGATTCAGGAGAACCTGACCCGCCAGATCGCCGAGGCGGTGCAGGAGGTCACCCAGGCGCGCGGCGTGGCCGTGGTGATCGAGGCCCAGCACCTGTGCATGATGATGCGCGGGGTCGAGAAGCAGAACTCCAGCATGACCTCCTCGGTAATGCTCGGCGCCTTCCGCGACAACATCTCGACCCGTCAGGAGTTCCTGACCCTCATCCACGGACGCTGAATCCTCCAGGGAGAGCCGGCCCATGCCGCTGCACGCCATCGACGACCAGCACTTCGACCATGACCTGGCGACCATCCGCATCAAGAACCTCCGCCTGCGCACCTATATCGGCATCAAGGAGGAGGAGATCAAGAACCGTCAGGACGTGGTGATCAACGCGGTGATTCGCTACCGCGCCGACAAGGCGGTGGCCTTCAACCATATCGAGCAGGCGCTGAACTATCGCACCATCACCAAGCAGGTGATCGCCCACGTCGAGGAGAACCGCTTCCTGCTGCTCGAGCGCATGACCCGCGAGGTGCTCGACCTGATCATGGCCCACGAGCAGGTGCTCACCGCCCAGGTCGAGATCGACAAGCCCCACGCCCTACGCTTCGCCGATTCGGTCTCTATCACCCTCTCCGAGAGCCGCCAGCCGCGCTGACGCCGTCCCCGCTCCACGGCGCGCCGATGTCCCGAACGGGAATGCCGGCGCGTTGATGCAGGCGGGGGCAAAGACGGTTGGAGTGGTACGCGCTTTGCGCTTAGCATGAGGGCAAACCGACCCGATCGCCGCGTCGCGGCAGGAGACCGAAATGGAAGCCCTCAAGGAAACGCAGCTCTACTGTCCCTTCGCCTATATCGACGGCAGCTGGGTGGCCGCCGACAGCGGTGAGCAGATCAAGGTGGTCAACCCGGCCACCGGTGAGCCCATGGGCGATGTGCCACGCCTGGGTCGCGCGGAGACCGAGCGCGCTATCGAGGCCGCCCACGCGGCCCTGCCCGCCTGGCGGGCGCTGACCGCCCAGGAGCGTGCCGACATCCTGATGAGGTGGTACGAGCTGATGCTCGAGCACCAGGATGACCTGGCGATGATCATGACCTTCGAGCAGGGCAAGCCGCTCAAGGAGGCCGCCGGCGAGATCGCCTATGCGGCAAGCTTCCTGCGCTGGTTCGCCGAGGAGGCGCGCCGCGTCTACGGCGAGACCATCCCCGCCGCCAAGGCCAACCAGCGCATCGTGGTCACCAAGCAGCCGGTGGGCGTGGTCGGGGCCATCACCCCCTGGAATTTCCCGGCCGCGATGATCACCCGCAAGGCGGGCGCGGCGCTGGCCGCGGGCTGCACCATTGTGATCAAGCCGGCTAGCCAGACCCCGTTCTCGGCCACGGCCCTGGCCAAGCTCGCCGAGCGGGCCGGCGTGCCCCGCGGCGTGTTCAACGTGGTGCCGGGGCGCGCCAGCGAGATCGCCGCGGCCATGACCGAGTCGCCGCTGGTGCGCAAGATCACCTTCACCGGCTCCACGGAGGTGGGTCGCGAGCTGATGGCCAACGCCTCCCAGCACATCCAGAAGATCTCCCTGGAGCTCGGCGGCAACGCGCCTTTCATCGTTTTCGAGGATGCCGACCTGGACGCCGCGGTGGAGGGCGCCATGGCCGCCAAGTTCCGCAACGCCGGTCAGACCTGCGTGTGCACCAATCGCTTCCTGGTGCAGTCCAGCGTCGTCAACGCCTTCTGCGAGAAGCTCGCCGTGGCCATGAACAGCGAGCTCAAGGTGGGCGATGGTACCCAGGCGGGCATCAACATCGGCCCGCTGATCGATGACAAGGCGGTGGCCAAGGTGAGCGAGCACGTCCAGGACGCCGTGGACAAGGGGGCCGAGCTGCTGCTGGGGGGCCACCCGCACCCGCTGGGCGGCAACTTCTTCACGCCGACCCTGATCAGCTTCGCCACCGATCAGATGAAGGTGGCGAAGGAGGAGACCTTCGGCCCGCTGGC